>DMBA01000273.1 GCA_003446315.1 Ruminococcus sp.
CTCTCTCCTTACCCCATCCTCTCTGGTTGCTCCCCCATGGTTTCTGTTTTTCCTTGGCATGCAATTGTATTTATTTCGCAATATACTTCTGTTATATGCAATATATTCCGGTGCAAAAAGCCGCTTTCTATGCTTCTGACATTGCTTTTTTTTGCTGTTTTTGGTATAATAAAGAGAAAAAACGGAAAGAGGTAAAATATGGAGATATTTTTTGCGATTTGCGCGGTTTTGGTCATTTCTCTGCAAATTTTGCTGATTTGGCTGCTTTTACACAGCAAAACAGGTCGAATTCCGGAATTGCTGAAGCGTATGCAGCATGAGGAGCAAAAACTGCGGAAAGAACAATCCGCACAAACAAATGAGACCATCGAACTTTCCATGAAAATGGTCAGCGATCATATTTCACAGAATCAGACTCAGACAAGAGAAACAACAGCCGTTCAGCTCCGGCAGTTTGAGGAGCGTATTCAGGGTCTGGAATCCGCAAATGCACGCGCCATGTCCATGCTGCGGGAGACTGTCTCACAGCAAATGGATCAGCTTCGCACGCAAAATGACAAAAGATTGGAAGAAATCCGGAAAACAGTCGATGAGAACTTGCAGGAGCATCTGGAAACGAAGATGAATGAGAGCTTTCGGCGCGTAACCGAGAGTCTGGAAGCAGTCTATCGCGGGCTTGGCGAGATGAAAACACTTGCCGCAGATGTCGGGGGATTGAAGCGCGTGCTGAGCAATGTGAAAACACGCGGTACGCTGGGCGAGATCCAGCTTTCCGGCATTTTGCAGGAGATTTTAGCGCCGGAACAATATGAGGAGAACGTGGAAACTGTGCCCGGAAGCGGTAAAAGAGTCGAATTTGCGATCAAATTGCCAACGGATCACGGCAAACCGGTCTATCTCCCGATCGACTCCAAATTCCCTGCCGATTGCTATATGCAGCTTCTCGATGCACAGGAATCCGGTGACCGGCAGGCGATCGAAACGGCACAGGCTGCTCTCCGTCAGCGCATCCTTGGCTTTGCAAAGGATATTCATAATAAGTATTTGCATGAGCCGGAAACAACCGCTTTCGGCATCATGTTTTTGCCGTTTGAAGGGCTTTATTCTGAGGTCGTGCGCAGCGGTTTGACCGAGCTTTTGCAGCAGAAATACAGCGTCAATGTTGCAGGCCCTTCCACAATGGCTGCTATGCTCAATGCACTCTATATGGGCTTCCGGACACTGGCAATCCAGAAGCAATCCGATCAGGTGTGGCAGATCCTGAGCGGCGTGAAAGAGGAATTCGGAAAGTTTGAGGATGCCTTGAACGGTACACGCAAAAAGCTCGATGCTGCTGGAAAAGAACTCGATCAGCTTGTGGGTGTCCGTACACGCGCGATCAATAAAAAACTTGCTGAGATCGGCTCCGATCTGCCGCTTGCTGCCGGCTCGGATTCATCCCGAATCTACGATTGAGAAAACAGTCTGCAATGACTTGACTTTTGTCCTAAATTGGAGTATAATGTGTCTATGTTTCAGAATCTTTTTGTTTGTGCAGGTTTCTGAAATGTTCCGGCATTTTGACCTGTCGGAACCGGTTTTATGCCGGTGAATCTGCATGTTTTTTGTGCAGTTTTTATCGGAATATAGGCAAAATGCATAAAAACTGCGTATCATCAACAGAAAGGAGCAGCAGCGATGGATCAGACTATCCGAAAAATACTGGAGCTGGATGCAGCAACCGAAGAAAAACTCGGTGCGGCAGAACAAAAATGCCGCGATCAGTTGACCGAAGCCCGGAAACAGGCTGCCGCCATCAAACAGGCTCAGAAGCATCAGACCCGCGATACCATCATTGAGATGGAAGAACAGATGCGAACCGAAACAGAACAGAAAATTGCGGAAATGCGCGGAAAATATGACCGCCGTGCAGACAGTATGACAAAACAGTTTGCTGCACAGCATGATGCACTTCTCGAAACACTGTTTCAGGAAACACTGCGGGAAGCGGAGGCGTAACCGATGCCGAAGAATCATCAGGCAACCGCTGCCGCCATTCGCACCGCTTACGGTCACAGACTCCGCGCTGCCGATTACCGCGATCTGATGAATCTGCATTCTGTCACGGAGATCGTTGCCTTTCTCAAGGAAACGGATGCTTACGGCGAATTGCTGCACGGTCTGGAACCTGCTTATACACACCGCGGTTATCTGGAAGTTCTGCTGAAACGAAATCTGTTTACACAGTGCCTGCACTTCTGCGGGCTGGAACATTTGCAGAATACGCCGTTTTTCCGCTTTTTTATCTATGATTATGAGATCCGGGAGCTGATGAAGAAAATTCAGCTCATGCCCAACGGTGTGCAGGCTTATGTTTCTGCTATGGATGCATGGGTCGCACCGTATCTCAGCTTTTCTCAGGATGCGCTCGCACGCGCAGAAACCGCTGATGCAGTCATCGAAGCCGTTGCGCAGACGCCCTATGCTGCGGTGCTCCGGAAACTGCGTAAAAACGGCGTACTCTCTGAGCAGTATACACAGTGTGAGATCGCTCTGCGTGCCTGCTGTCTGGAACGGATCCTCGAAGAAGCAGAGAAAACCGTCAAGGGCGATGATCTCGATGCACTGAAAAAACTGATCGGCGAGCAGGTCGATCTCATCAATCTCATCAATGCATATCGCCTGAAATCCGTGTTCCGGGCAGACGGCGAGACACTCAAAAGCATGATGCTGCCCATTGCAGGCAGACTGCCCAAACGTGTCTGCGAGGAACTCTATACGGCACCTGACCCGGCTGCCTTTCTGGATGTGCTCAAATCGACCCGCTACGGCAGACTGATGAACGGGCTGGAATTGCCCGATGCAACCGAATCTGTGCGGCTGGAACATGCCTTCCAGATGCTGCGGCAGAAAAGTGCACGCAAAGCACTCCATTTCTCCGGTCATGCTGCCGTCAGCCTCTATGCGGTGCATGTGCTCTATCAGATCGAAGTGCAGAACCTCATTACCATTATTGAAGGCATCCGATACGGAAAACCCGTATCCTACATGCAGTCTTTGTTAATCATGGAATGACGGCAGTCCGTAATGATGCCGGATTCCGAAACTTACAGGGGGTGTTACCTTGTCCATTGAAAAGCTGGAGCTTGTCAGCATTGCAGGTTCGGCAGACCGTCTGAATGACGCGATCGCCGCATGTCTGCAAAGCGGCGTGTTCCACATCGAAAATGCCGGAAAGCTGCTCGGCGCTGCTGAGGATTCCGGCGGAAGCCGTATGGAACATGATCCCTTCGCAGAACCGCTGAAAGCATTGCTGGAGCTTGATCTGCGGCAGATCAGCATCGGATCGGATCCGCCGGACAGATCCTATTCGCCGGAACAGATCATGCAGGAAACCAACCGGATCTCCGATAAACTGCACGATGTCCGGGAAGGTCTGACCCGTTCCCGCAAACAGGTTGCAGAATATGAAAGCGCTGCCATTCACCTGAAAAATCTCTCCGGTTCCGACCTCGACCTCGGAGAGCTGACAAAATGCAGACATATTCTCTACCGCTTCGGCCGTATGCCGGAAGAAAATGTGCAGAAGCTCGATTTCTACAGCGATGACGGCTTTATCTTCCAAGCCTATCATACCGCGCATGAATACGTCTGGGGCTTCTATTTCGCTACAAAAGAACGCATCCTTTCTGCGGATGCCATCATGAAAGGGCTGCTCTTTGAACGCTTTGAACTGCCGCCCGATCTGAACGGTACACCGGAGCAGGCACTCAAAGAACTCCAGATCAAGCTCACCGAAACAAAAGCAGAGCTTGCTAAGCTCGAAAAGGCTGAGCATGAGATCTATGAAAAAGAAGGCGCGGCACTCGGCAGCATGTATCGCTATGCAAAATATCAGAATGAGGTCAGCAAACTGCGTGCACAGTGCATCCAGACCTCTGACAAATTCAATCTGATGGGCTATGTGCCCGTTTCGGATAAGGATACATTCCGCAAAGCTATCGAAAAGGTGCCGGAGCTCAGCGTCAGCTATGAAGCACCGTGGACCAATTCCAAGGTGCAGCCGCCTGTCCGCCTCAAAAACGGCTGGTTCTCCAAACCGTTTAATATGTTTGTGGAGATGTACGGTCTGCCAAATTATAACGGCTATAATCCCACAACGCTCCTTGCTGTTACTTATACGCTTATGTTCGGCATCATGTTCGGTGATCTGGGTCAGGGACTGCTGCTCGCTGTGATCGGTATTTTCCTTGATAAGGTCAAACATGTGCAGCTCGGTGCCATTATGGCGCGAATCGGCTTCTCCAGCGCCGTTTTCGGTGCACTTTACGGTTCCGTCTTCGGCTTTGAGGAAGCACTGGATCCGCTTTATGAGAATCTCGGAATCCCGTTCCTGCCGCTGAAGGCAATGGAGAATACCAATACCATTATCTTCGGTGCGGTCGGCATCGGCTCGGTCATCATCGTCATTTCGATCCTCGTCAATATCTGCGTGCGGATGAAACAGCGCAATTACGATGAAGCCGTGTTCGGCAATAACGGCATTGCAGGTCTTGTCTTCTATGCAGGGCTGCTGCTGATCGTGCTCGGCATCCTGACCGGTCATAAGTTTGCAACGGCTCCCGTCATCATTCTGATGCTCGTGCTGCCGCTGCTGATGATGTTCTTCCGGGAACCGCTTGGTCATATGCTTGCGCATAAACACTACGAAATGCCCGGCATCGGCGACTTCATCGCTTCGAATTTCTTCGAGTGCTTTGAATTCTTCCTCGGCTATGCAACCAATACGCTCTCCTTTATCCGTGTGGGCGGCTTCGTCTTCTCCCATGTCGGTCTGATGAGCGTGGTCATGCTGCTTTCCGAAATGATCGGAAAGGATCATAAATCTATTCTGACAATTGTCATCGGCAACCTGTTTGTAATGTGTCTGGAAGGACTCATCGTCGGCATTCAGGTGCTGCGTCTGGAATTCTATGAGGTCTTCTCCCGCTGCTATGACGGCGACGGCAAGCCCTTTACACCGGTCACCGTTACATTCGATGACTTTTCTGAAACACAGTCCGAACAGACTGCTTAATGAAACATTTTTAGGAGGTATCTACCATGTCTGGTTTTGAAATTGCGGAGCTCATCCTGCTCCCGCTGATGTTGACTGCTATGCTCGCTCTGCCCGTGATCGCTGCGATCAAAAAGAAGAAATCCGGCAAATCTATGCGCCGTGCCATGATTACCAATCTCTGCGGCTTTGCTGCCGTGATGCTCTGTGCGATCATTCTTCCGCTGGGCGGCTTCGTTTCCGCTGCCGAAACAACTGAGGCTGCTGCTTCTGCTGCAAGCGGTTCTGCTGCCGGTCTTGGCTACCTCGCTGCTGCACTCGCTGTCGGTCTTGGTTCCATCGGATGCGGTATCGCCGTCGGTAATGCGGCTCCGGCTGCAATCGGTGCAACTGCCGAAGAACCGAAGTCTTTCGCAAAGGCTCTGATCTTCGTTGCACTGGGCGAAGGTGTTGCGATCTACGGTCTGCTGATCGCAATTATGATCCTCTCCAAGCTGTGATCTGCGATGCGCTGCTTTGTTATCAGTGACAACATCGACACGCTGATGGGCATGCGCCTTGCCGGTATGGAAGGCGTTGTGGTGCATTCCAGAGAAGAAGCCCTTTCTGCGCTCGGTGATGCCATGCACGCCGAAGGTGTCGCAGTTGTTCTTATCACAGAAAAGCTCGCTGCTCTCTGCGGTGCAGAGGTTCAGGAACTGAAAGAACGTGCTTCACAGCCGCTGCTGGTCATCATTCCCGACCGGCACGGCACTTCCGATATGACTGCCGCTATTTCCCGCTATCTCGCGGAAACAGTCGGGATTCATATCTGATATTTGCAGATCCCTGCATGGTTTGCAGGTCAGAATTCGAATTTCGCATTCCGAATGCAGCGGATATCCGTGCGGTATCTGCCTGTGTTCGGAATGAACTGAAAATAGGATGGATGAATATGGACGCAACTCAGAAACTCGCGCAGTTTATGGAAGCCGTAAACCGCAGCACGGCAGCACAGATCGCACAGGAAGAACAGGAAGCCCGACAGGAAGCAGAAGCCTGCATCCGTGAGGCGGAAGCACAGTGCAGGGCGGAAGCTGACCGTACCATTGCGGCAGCAAAATCCAAAATCACTGCGAAATATCAAAAGCAAATGTCTCAGGTCGGCTATCAGGGCAAAACTGCCTTCCTCAGCCGCCGGCAGGAACTGCTGATGGCACTGTTCGGCGATCTGCGGGAGAAACTCGTCGCTTTTACCGGCGAAAATGCTTACGCCGACTGGCTGAAAAAACTGCTGACGCAGCAGCCCCCTGAGAACGGCGGTACTGTGCTGATGCGGGAAGCCGATCTTGCGCTGAAAGATCAGCTTGCAGATGCCGTCGGGAGCAATGTGACCTTCCGCGCGGATCCTGCGATCCTCATCGGGGGACTCTCTGTCCTTTCCGCGGACGGCAGACGCTGCTGTAATCATACGCTTGATGAAGCCTTTGCGGCACAGCTCCGCAATTTCTATCGCAATCATAAAATCGACGGGGGTGACGAATGATGCAGCAGCCGGTTATCTACAGCGTCAACGGCCCTGTTGTGAAAATCAGAAATACCAATGTTTTTTCGATGATGGAGATGGTCTATGTCGGACATCGCCGCCTCATCGGTGAGGTCATCGGTCTGACTGACCTCGAAACGACTATTCAGGTCTATGAAAGCACTTCCGGTTTGCAGACCGGTGAGCCGGTCGAGCCGACCGGTGCGCCGATGTCTGTTACGCTCGGCCCCGGCATCCTGACCAATATCTTCGACGGCATCGAACGCCCGCTGCGTGCCCTGGAAGCTGCTTCCGGTGCGTTTATCGGTGACGGGCTGGATGTGCCGATCCTCGATACCGAAAAGGAATATGATGTCAGTGTCAAGGTCAAGGTCGGCACGGTCATGCATCCGGGTGAAGCATATGCTTCCTGCCCGGAAACCTCTGCAATTCTGCACCTCTGCATGGTGCCGCCGAATCTCTCCGGCAAGGTTGTGTATGCCGCACCGGACGGTAAATATAAGATCAATGATGAGATCATCCGGCTGGAAGATCAAGCCGGCAGAATCCATTCGCTGACACTCTGCCAGAAATGGCCGATCCGCCGTGCAAGACCTGCGGCAAAGCGTCTTGCACCTTCCCGCCCCATGATTACCGGTCAGCGTGTGCTCGATACGCTGTTCCCCATCGCAAGAGGCGGCACGGCTGCGATCCCGGGCGGTTTCGGTACCGGTAAAACCATGACGCAGCACCAGATCGCAAAATGGTGCGATGCCGATATCATCGTGTATATCGGATGCGGCGAGCGCGGCAACGAAATGACGCAGGTGCTCGAAGAATTTACTGCCCTGAATGACCCGCGCACCGGAAAATCCCTGATGGAACGTACCGTTCTGATCGCAAACACCTCGAATATGCCGGTTGCGGCGCGTGAAGCATCCATCTATACCGGCATCACGCTCGCTGAATATTACCGCGATATGGGCTACCATATTGCGATCATGGCGGACTCGACTTCCCGTTGGGCAGAGGCACTCCGTGAGATCTCCGGCAGACTCGAAGAAATGCCCGCGGAAGAAGGCTATCCCGCTTATCTGCCTTCCCGTTTGTCTGAATTCTATGAGCGCACCGGTGCTTATGAAACACTCAACGGCAGAGAGGGCAGCGTGACCGTTATCGGCGCTGTTTCCCCGCAGGGTTCTGACTTCTCTGAACCGGTCACGCAGAATACACGCCGATTTGTCCGCTGCTTCTGGGG
>DMBA01000010.1 GCA_003446315.1 Ruminococcus sp.
GCGATCGAACAGTAATCTATCAAATCATATGCAAGAACCCTGTAACTGCAAGGATCTACAGGGTTCTTGTTCTTTGGAAAGGCGGCAGTTTATGCTGAAAGTGCTCCTGATCGGGCTGATTTGTATGAGCCTGCTGAACTTCATCATTTACGGGCTGGATAAACGCGCAGCCAGAAAGCAGACATGGCGTACACCGGAACGGCGGCTTCTGCTGATCGGATTGGCAGGCGGCGCTGCCGGCGCACTTGCCGGCATGCTCTTTTTTCACCATAAAACGAGAAAATGGTATTTCTGGGCGGTGAATCTGATCGGCATTGCATGGCAGCTTTCGGCTGTCATTTATCTGATTGTGCATCCGGTATAAAAAGCAAACAGCATGAAGCGGGAAATCCCCTGCTCCATGCTGTTTTTTTGGATATTGTCAAAGCGCCGCCCGTGCAATATGCCGCAAAAACATGCTTTCCGGCAGCATATTGCGATAAACCGCACAATAATCAGCCCAGATCTGTTCTGCATCCGGATGCAGCCCGATCGGATAAGAAAGCAGCCGGAACCGGACACCGAAAACATCCGCCTGCACACCGGAATCTTCACAGCCGCTGCGCAGATAAAACGCCAAACGTCTTTGCCGCAGATCCTGTTCCGCCGCATTTGCCGCTGTTTCCGGCGCTTCCGTTTCGATCATCACTGCCGCCGCCTGCGGAAACAGCTCCGGCAGCCGCTGCAAAAACATCCCGCCAAGCCCCCGATTCCGCTTTTCCGGTGCGATCGCAAAATAATCCAGCAAGACCGCATTGCGCTTCGCCGGAGCGCCTGCAAAAAAGGCATATCCGACGAGTGCTTCCGCCTCAAAAATGCCGATGCAGCGATAATCTCCGTCCCGCAGCGCCGAACGGATACGGGCAAGCGGTTTCCGTTCATCATCCGGAAAATCCTGCATCATCCAATTCTGATAGACCCAAGTGATCCGGTCATCCGTCAAATCCCGCAGCAGCATATCACGACTCCGGCAATTCGATCATCATAGCGATTGCCTGCAAAATCATCATCAGATCATCCCGATCCGGTGAACCGTTCTGATTGCAGTCTGCATTACGAAAACCCTGCTCAGAGATCACGGCTTCCGAATCCTCAGCAAGCAGCCGCGCCAGCAAGACCGCATCGGAAACATCCACGGAGTCATCGCAGTTTACATCGCCGAACAACCGTCTTTCCGTCATGATGATCGGAGAACACAGCGGCAGGAAGCATTGATTTTTGCTGCCTTTCAGCGGCTCCAATGTATAGCCGTCTGCACCGGCAGTCACAGCCAGATCATCCGGCGTGACGAGTGAATAACTGCCGTCTGCATGGCAGAAGAACCGGAATTCCATGCCGTCAGAAGCAAGCGGCTGCTTTGTCAGACACAGTGCACCGTCCCGCACAACCAGTGTCCGGGCATAACAATCGGTGATGATGAACGCGCCGGAATCCGTTCCGGAGCACTTCCATGAGATCGGATTATTATTATTTTGCTGCGCAGCGGGCAGCGGCTTCAGCGTATCGGAACGGGAATCATTGCCGATAAACAAAGCAGAATCGCAGCTTTTCAGGGCATATTCCGATGCAAGCAATTGTGCATAGGTCGGCTGGATCTTCCAAAGCTGACATTCACCGCCCCAGAGATTCCATTGCTTGATGGGTGCGCCGTCTTTGGTTGACCACTCAAAAACGTCAAGTCCGGCGGTATAATCGGAGCATTTGGAAACAATGCCGTAATAGCTGCCGTACCGGACAAGCCGCCAGCACTGTGCATCCGAACCGTTGAACGGCTCCAGCGAGATCTCCAGACCGTTTTCTGCGCTGTTCCCGTTGACCGTGACCGCCAGTTTTTCATTTGCCATAGAGATCAACGCGCAATCCGTATCATTCACCATCACAATGCGGAATTCCTGCGATGCATCACCGGATTTATTGCCGCGCGGTCTGTATTGGTCGATGGCTGCGCCTTCCTGCGGATCGACTGCATCCGCTTCCATCAGCAGTCCGCTGTTGACATTTGTAATCAGATACGGAATACCGGCAAACAGATCCGTGCCCGGGATCACAGACGCTGCATCCGGCTGCTGAACAGGCGGTGTTCTGTAATAATACCTGCTGCCGGTGAAGTGATTGTATAAGCTGCTGCGTTCGCTGCCCTTCCACGGCTGCTGCGCAGCGCCCCAGATCGTCTGGTTATTGCTGCCGACTGCGGTAAACGTCATCACACGGGTTCCGGTTCCGCTTTCATCAAACTGCGGATTGAAATATCCCTGATATTTGACGTTATCAATGGTAAAAACGGCTGCGGCGGAATCGTATGCTTCCGACCATGTACCGGATACCGCGCCGGAAATACTGCCGTCGGCATTCAGCGTGACCGGAACAGAAGAAGTAATCTTGCCGTCAGTCGCATTGCCATGATTGATGAACGTATAGGAACCGCAAAGCGCCTGCGAATCAAAACCGGTATCCGACCATGTTTCCCCGCTGTATTCATAGGGCATCACGACCGGCCATCCTGCTTCATTGAAGCGCATCGCATGCACGCGCACCTCATGATACTCTGTACCGTCATCGAATCTTGCGTGATGGAACAGATACCATTGTCCGTCGTCATCTTTCAAAACAGAGTTATGACCGCACGCCATATATGCACGCGGCAGAGAGCCGAAAATATAATTCGTCATGACCTTCAAACCGACCGCATCCAGATTGGAATTGCTCTCCAGCACCATATTTCTGCCGGCGGGATCGGTAAACGGGCCAAGCGGAGAACGGGAACGCCCGACACGCATATTATAACCGCCTGCCGAAAACAGTTCGCCGTATGTGACCCAGAGATAATAAAAACCTGTATCTTCATTATATTCAATAAACGGGCCTTCTCCGGATTTTCCATATCCGCCGGAGATCTTGGTACCGAAATAACTGTCGATCATTCTGCCGTCAGCGGTGGTGCCGCTTTCCGGATGGATGCATTTTCCGGTCTGCGGATCCATCTCCAGCGTAAAAATGCCGCCTGACCACGAGCCGTAACACATATACATTTTCCCGTCCGTATCATAATAGATGGTCGGGTCAATGGCATTGGGGAACAATTGATTATTATAGAGATGATTGCTGAACCACTGTGCATTCATGGTCACCTCACCGGATGCGGTCAGCTCCGGAATATTCGTGCTGGAATAGCGGCGGTTGACCGTCTTGCGGGCATTGCCCCATGTGACCGTTGTATCCGTAAAACCGGAATAGATCAGCGTATCCACAAACTGATACGGCCCCTCAATATTCCGGGATGCGGCAAACGAGATCACAGAAGTGCGGTAATCCGATGAAGTACAAAAATACATCAGATACGCGCCTTTCGTGCCGTCCTGATTGATATAATCGGCATCCCAGACCACATCCGGTGCCCAGACCGCAAAGCCGCCCTCGCAGTCGCCGAGATCCTCTCCTGCCCATGCAAACGCCTTTTTCAGATTGCCGGAAAGATCGCCGAACACCTTGTTATTGGGCGTTGTATAGCCGTTTGTGAAGGTGCGCCAGCTTTGCAGATCGGTGGATTTCGCAGCGTCAATATGAGAGCCGAAAACATAATATGTCCCGCTGCTGTCCTTGATAATAGACGGGTCATGCACCGATACCCGCGCTTTTTCTGCGGCATAATCCGCAGCATGCACAGCCGGAAATGAAATGGCTGAACATGCAGCCGCCGCTGCACATAACAGTGCTGTTATTTTTCTGTATTTCATGAAAAAACCCCCTTCAAACTGATGGATACTTTTATTATAACCGTATCAGCAACCAGTGTCAATATGCTTCCGTATGCAGAATATGATGCATCACACCATTTTTGCTTAAATGCTTGACATTTCCGACAATTTGTGGCATAATAAAAGGTAAGGTGGTTATGTATGCCATCAGAAAAAAACGAGGGGGTTACTCTATGAAAAAACGGCGTATTGAAGCAGTCGTTGCTGCATTGGTCATGCTGACCGGTACGGCGCAGCTTGTACCGTCTGCACCGGTTTCCGCAGCAGCAGCGCACGATTATGCCAAGGCACTTCAAATGTCACTCTATTTCTATGAGTGTCAGCAGGCAGGTCATCTGCCGGAATGGAACCGCGTGGAATGGCGCGGCGATGCAACCGTCAATGATGAGATCGACGGCGGCTGGTATGATGCAGGCGACCATGTCAAATTCAATCTGCCCATGTCTTATTCCGCAGCCATGCTCGCATGGGGTCTTTATGAGTATCCGGAAGCGATCGAATCCTGCGGCGAAATGACAAATTATGTCAATAACCTGAAATTCGTGCTGGATTATTTTGTCAGATGCGATCTCGGCGACAGTGTGGTTTATCAGGTCGGCATCGGACAGAAAGACCATTCGTGGTGGGGCTCCGTGGAAGTGCTGGAGTACGGCATGAAGGAGCAGAATATGACCGGTTACCGTGATATTCTGGAAGGCAGAAACTGCACCGCCGTCACAGCAGAAATGGCTGCCGCACTTGCTGCAGGTTACTGCGCATTGCAGGGCAGAGTGGACAGCGCAACACTGGACGGCTATCTCAAGCACGCAAAGAATCTGCTGGAATTGGCGGATTCCGACCGCAGCGATGCTGCCTATAACAAATCGGATGCAATGGGCTTCTATCAGTCCAGACAGTTCTATGATGATCTGTTCTATGCCGCAAACTGGCTCTACATGGCAACCGGTGACAACACTTATCTGACACAGGCAGAAAGCTATATTCCGAATCTTGGAAAAGAGCTTGGCGAAGGCGATGCCCTGAAATATTCATGGAGCCATTGCTGGGACGATGTGCAGCAGGGCGGCACGCTGCTGTATGCCATCAACACCGGAAAAGAACAATGGGTCGCACAGACAAAGAAGCATCTTGACTACTGGCTGAAGAAGGGCAACAAGAAGGAAGGCGGTCTTTGCTACGTCGATTCGTGGGGCTGCCTGCGTTATGCCAATACAGTCGGTTTCATCACGGCAGTTGCCTGCGACAGACTCTTCAAGAATGACCCAAGCTACAGCGACTATAAGAAAATGTACGAAGATCAGATCAATTATACCCTCGGCGACAACCCGAATCACATCGCTTATGTCGTCGGTTATGATGAGACATCTCCGCGCAATCCGCATCACCGTACTGCACACGGCTCATGGAAAAACGACTTCAAAATGCCCGACCAGAGCCGTCATATCCTCTATGGCGCAGTTGTCGGCGGCCCGGACGAATCCGGCAAATATGTCGATGACCGCAATAATTACATCAACAACGAGGTCGCAACAGACTATAATGCCGGCTTTACGGCGCTCTGCTGCAAGATGATCGACGAATACGGCGGACACAATGATCCGACCTTCCCGCCCCCGGAGACCCGTGACGATGAGTTCTTTGTTGAGGCAAAAGCAACCCATGATGACGGCGGTTCGACTGTCAGCATGAAGATCACCAACCATACAGCATGGCCGGCAAGAGTCGTTGACAACATCTCCATGCGTTATTACATGGATATGAGCGAGCTGATCGCAGCAGGCGTTGACCCGACCACCGTGGAAATGCGCTGCGACCGTGACCAGTCTGAAATGTATGCCGGTGACGGTGTGAAGAAAGCGGTCATCTCCAAGCCGCAGAAATATGACGGCAATATTTATTATATTGAGATCACATTCCCGGACGGCAGAGCATTCCTGCCGGTATCTGAGGGTCAGCACCAGTGCGAGATCCTGCTTGCAATCGTTTATCCGGGATACGGTCACGGCTGGGATGCCACAAATGACTACTCTGCAAAGGGTCTTGGCTCCACCGCAAACGAAAAGACCAAGTACATTCCGGTATATGAAAACGGCACGCTGATCTTCGGTGAAGAACCGGATGGCTCCGTTGGTACCGGCTCCATCAGTGCACGGAAATATAAGGCTCCTTCCGCACAGCCGGGAACCACACCGGGCACAACAACAACCAAGCCGGTAACCACAACCATCACAACAACAACCACAACAACACCGATCACGACCACTACAACGCCGGTCACCACCACATCCGACTCAAATCCCGGCGGAAAGACGAACCGTCAGCACGCGCTTTGGGGCGATGTAAACTGTGATGATGATGTTGACGTTTCGGATGCTGTTCTGCTGGCGCGTTTCCTCGCGGAAGATTCCGAAGCGATCATTTCGGAAGACGGTCAGCTCAACAGTGATGTCAACCACAACGGCAATCCGGATCAAAATGATGTGCCAAAGATTCTGAAATATATCGCAAAAATGATTCCTTACAGTGATCTGGAAGCATGATCCGAACAAAAAACCGGTCTGTATCAACGCATACAGACCGGTTTCTCATTGGTTTCAAATAAACGGAAGCCCGTATCCGCAAAAAGGATACGGGCTTTTTTAGAATCAGATCAGTCAATTACCAAAGGGTCTTGACATAACCGTGATTATCAAGGCAGCCGCCGTGATAGTGAGAAGCGATGTAGTTGAAGTCATCCTGATCGTAGAATACCCAGTCCTGATCGACGTCAGCAGCAGCTCTCATCATGTCATAGTTGACACCGGAGAAATTGAATGTGCCGAGCTGAACCTTAATCAGAGTAGTGCAGTCATTGCCGTCAACAACGCTGTCGCCGTTGACATCGCCGACCTTGACCGGACGCTCAACATGCTTTACGGAATAGCCGACACCATTCTTTACGAAGACACCGTTGCTGAAAGAGCAGGAGTTGGTCAGGGAGATCTTGCAGCCTGTGTTATCCTGGCAATCTGCATAGGTCACGCCGCCGTTGACACCGGTAATGAAAACGGTGTGTGTTGCGCTGCCGGAACCGGTGTAATAAGTGATCTGGTCGCCAACGCGGGGAGTAAAGGTCTTGCCTGTGCCGGATCTCATAAAGATATTGGTATCAAAGAGCTCCTCTGCGAGCTTTCTTGCGAAGGCTGCGGAACGAGTGAGCTGTGTGCCCTCAGTCGGGCCGCCATAAACATTCGTGGTCTTGAAGCCGCTGTCACAAACCTTGCCGACAGTCACCTTTGTGGTCTTGCCGGAGTTGTAGGAATAAGTAACAGTGTTCGGGTTGCCGGAGTTCCAGTAGGAGTTGGTCGGGAACTTCAGGCTGATGTAGTGCATGAAGAACGGAACTGCATCGCAGTTGCCTTCCACTTGGGACTGTGTTGTAGAACCATGTGTTGCAGCAGCAGAAGCAGTGATGCCCTGTGCGCCGCAAACAGCCGAAACAGCTGCGCAAGCAATTGCTGCGATCTTTGTCTTGATGTGTTTCATATTATTTCACCTCATATTAGATTTGCACATCTCTGTGCTGACCTCATTATACAACAAGTTGATTCCGTTGTCAATATTATGAAATGTAATTTAATAATTATGATAACATTCATTCCATGTGCAAAAAATTCCGCAAGATTTAGAATCTAAAATTTGCGATATCGCCGTCAAAGACCTATTTACTTGCAAATCATTTGTTTCAGATTTTGCTGTCTTTCCCTGCGCATAAAGAGGAAGCGGCGCTGACTTGCAAAAAAAATCAGCAACTTGAACAAGATTTGACCCGCTTTGCATCTCTGCGATGCAAAATCCATGTATATATGCGCAGGAAAGACAGCAGTAACAAGCATTTAAGCGATTGCGAAAATAAGATAAAATTGCATATATTTTTGCACATCTGTCATGATTGAACAAAATTATATAACAAATTTCATGATATCATTGATGCGGCGATATAATCAGAAAATGGTCTTTACATAACCGTAAGTCAGGAGAATGCCCTGATCTCTCTTCTGGTCAATGATGGTGCGGTCAGCCGCATTCATTGTCCAGTCGCGGTTGACATCACCTGCTGCTCTGAGCATGTTGTAATTCTTGCCGGTATAGTCAAATGTGCCGTTGATGATCGCGGTCAAAGCGCTGCTGTCTGCGCCGTCCACAACGGTATCACCGTTGACATCGCCGACCTTGATCGGACGTTCAACATAGTTGACCGTATAGCCGACATTGTTGCGAACGAGTGCGCCGTTATGGAAGAAGCCGGTGCCGCTGTAAGAGATCTTGCAGCCTGCATTGTCCTGAACCTCAGCGAAGGAAAGGGTGCCGCCGTCTTTTCTGGTGACGAAAACGGTGTGCTTTTTGTTGCCGTCGGTGTAAGTGATCTGGTCGCCGACATTTGCAGAAAAGTTCTTATGTGAGCCTGTTCTCATATAAACCGTGGTGCCGAACAGCTCCATTGCACACTTTCTTGCGAAGGCAGCAGACTTTGTGAGCTGGGTGTTCTGCGTCGGAGCATTGAAAACATTGGTGGTCTTGAAGCCGGGGTCGCAAACAGGGCCAACCGGAACATAAGTTGTCTTATTGGAATTGTAAGTGGAAGTATAGGTATCGGCATTTCCGGAATTCCAATACTTGCCGGACGGGAACTTGTTTGCCATATAGTGCAGGAAATCGCTGCTGGAATAGCCGCGTTCAACAGCATACTGTGTCATGGATGTATGCGTGATAGCGGCGGAAGCCGTGATGCCCTGTGCAGCGCAAACAGTCGAAATTGCTGCGCATGCAATTGCTGCGATCTTGGTCTTGATGTGTTTCATTTATCTCACCTCATTATATATTTGCACGGTTCGTGCATAGCTTTATTATACCGCAAGATGTCAGCAAAGTCAATCATCTTACAAATATTTTAATAATTATAATAACAATGTTTGGATGTGCAAGATATGACATATTTTATAATTGAGTATCATAGTGAGATCAGCGTATTTTATTTTTGCGGATCTCAGCCGTCATT
>DMBA01000165.1 GCA_003446315.1 Ruminococcus sp.
CTTCCGACATCTCCGGAATCAATTCTTCCACTACAACATACATCATCGCACCGGCAGCAAATGCAAGGAAATACGGCATAACCGGCACGACGGTGCTCGCTGCCAGGATGGTTACAACAGCCGCAATCGGTTCCACAGTGCCGGATAGCACACCATAAAAGAATGTTTTTATTTTCGGCATGCCTTCCGCACGCAAAGGCATTGAAACAATCGCACCTTCCGGAAAATTCTGGATCGCAATACCAAGCGCCAAAGCCAATGCACCGGCGCTGCTGATCTGCGCTTTTCCGGAAAGCCACCCTGCATATACGACACCAACAGCCATTCCTTCCGGAATATTATGCAGCGTGACAGCAAGAATGAGCTTTGTGGTACGTTTCAAGGCGTTTTTCGGGCCTTCTTCCATGCTGTTCATGTGCATGTGCGGCGTTACGACATCCAGCAGAAGCAAAAAGCCGACACCAATCAAAAAGCCCGCTGCTGCCGGAAAAAACGCCATTTTTCCAAGATGGGCACTGCTTTCCAGCGCCGGTTCCAGCAAACTCCAGAATGATGCTGCTACCATAACGCCGGCTGCAAACCCGGTCAATATTTTTTGCAGGCGCTGTGAAATCCGGTTCTTTAATATGAATACGGCAGCAGCGCCGAGACTGGTTCCAAAAAACGGTATCAAAATACCAAAGATCGTATCAGACATTTTAACTCCTTTCCTGATTGAAAAATATTTTTTATTGACAATTGTCTGTGTTTATGGTATAATAGAATTACATTATAAATAGTATAAAAACCGCCGCAATTATGATTTTGAAATGGAGGAACGCATGTACAATGGTGAAAACAAAACTGCCTTGCTGTCACAGCAAATGATCTCGGACGCTTTGCTTCGGCTGCTTGAAATAGAATCCTTTGCAGAGATCAGTATCAGCACACTGTGCAAAGAAGCACAAGTCTCCCGACAAACCTTCTATTCTTTGTTCGGAACAAAAGAGAATGTGGTGATCTATTTGCTGCAAACCCATTTTTGTTATCACCCGACAGAAGATCAGAACATCTGCCGCAGTGCAAATTTCCGGAATTTCTGCATCGGATACAGCGAATATGTGATCCGGAACCAAGGGGTGCTGGAAACACTGGTGCGAAATGATCTGATGCATTATCTATATGATGTGCAGTACAACTGCCTGATGGAAAACACACATTTCATGCAGGATATCCCGCAGGATGAGCGTTTATTTCTGGTGGATTTCATCACCGGCGGCATGAACAGCATCGTGAAGAACTATATGAACTGCGCACGCCGCGGTGATTGTGATTATCTCGAAAAACTGATGTACAGATTGTTCAGCGGTTACTATTTTATCAAATTACCGGATTAAACCGGCATTTTGCGGTTTGCGAACGACACAATGCATCCGGATGCCTTTTCGTTTCTCAAAGCGCTCAAGAACCAATCCGGCATTATCACACAGTTTCCGGATCTCCTCTTTTCCATAGATCCGGACATCTCCGTGCCCGGACATATTGAGCAGCGGCATCTCCACATGATTGCAGAACCACATGGCAGCTTTATTCAGGGTCGTATCCCGCAGAATCAGCCTTCCGCACGGACGAAGCACACGATAAACACTGTTGAAGAAATCCTGCGGATTCGGATAATGATGAAAGCTCTGACTGCAAATAATCGCATCAAATGCATTTTCAGCAAATGGAAGATTCTCGCAGTCCCCTACAATAAATGTTACATCCGGAAGCTGTTTTGCCTTTGCTGTTTCAATCATTTTCGGTGTCAGATCAATGCCCGTGTAATGCTTTTCCGGATATTTCTCATAAAGAAGCGAGATCATCGGTGCTGTTCCGCAGCCGCAATCCAAAAGATCCTGAAACGGTTCCCGTTCCAGTTCTTCCAATATGTCCGGATAGTCCTTTTTACACATGTTATAAATGCCGGCATGATCCGTTTCATAAACTGCCGCAGCCTTTGTGAACTCCTTGACAGACAGTGCCTTATATGCTTTTGCATCCATTGAGAAACAACTCCTTTCACATTTTACATGCTAGTTAGCGCTTACTAACCTACAGTTATATTATAGCATTTCTGCCTATAAAATGCAAGCATTTTCGTAAAATACAGCATTGCATACAGTTTCTGTTTCGTTCCTGTCCATATTTTCCATCGTTGTTTCTTTGCGGAAAAAATGAGATCGCCGGATGAAAAGTAAACCAAATAAACAGATCAGAAAAAAGCTGCGGAGCGCAATGCTTCGCAGCTTAAAAATACCGTTGTCCGTTGTCACGACAGCAAAATCATCAATGTGACTGTCAGTCCTTCGCCTTTACTCGAACAGACCAGCTCACCGTTCATTTTCTCCATCAGCGTTGAAGCAATATAAAGCCCCAGTCCGCTGCCATCAATGTCGGAATCCTTTATGTCCCTGCCGCGGTAGAATTTGTTCATAATAAGATCAAGCTCATCCGCCGGAACGCCTTTACCGTGGTCGGTGATCGACATTTTCAGATAATCGCCATTCAACTGATAATCAACGTCAATGGAAGTGCCGGCATATTTATAGGAATTGCCGATAATATTCCCGATGACCTGCTGTATACGCTTCACATCAATACGCAGCAGGCATTCCGGGATGATGCTTTCGTGTACAAGAGAACGTGTGTCTGCTGCACGGATGATGTCGTGCAGAACAGCCGCGTTTTCATCGGTGCAGTTCACAGTCATTTCACCGAGATCATCCAGCGCAGCAGTCAGCAGGTCACTGACAAGAAGCTCCATCTGCTGCGTTTTTTTCTGTATGCCTTCCACTTTGCCGAGAACATACGGATCCTGCACTTTCAGATGCAGAACATCACAGATTGTGTCAATTCCTGTAATCGGCGTTTTCAGATCATGACTCAGCTCAGCAACCAGCTCTTTTTCTTTTCGTTTCAGTTCTGTTTCTCTTGCTTTTGATGCACGAAGTTCCTCGCGCATGATATCAAAGCTCTCCGTAAAAACGCCAAACAAATTGCTGCGTTCCATTTCAAGCGGACTGTCCAGATCCCCTGCGGCGATCCTTCCGGCAAACTCCTTCATCTTGCGGAAAGGCTTTAGAATATTCCGGCTGATATACAGATAAAAAGCGGCTGCCGCTGTTACCATAATCATCAGCAGTATTACAGCAGCGACGGAAAGTCTTGCAAAAGACCTGTTATACGCCGAAAAGGTCGGGTCAGGTATCGCCGCTGTGGCAAGAAATTTGTCATGATCCGTGACCGAAAGGCACAGATCACCGTTGTTTCTCGCCTCTGTTAATGTGATATTCTTTCCTTCGGGATAGATACAAAAGCCGTCCGTGTCAAATACGAGAATCTCAGTATCAGGAAACCGTTCTTTCATAATATCAAGATCCTGCATGTTTTCCCGGATCGTTTCGGAAATATCGTTTTGCAGGACAACATCAGGCGTAAATCTTTGTCTGCCTGTCATAACAAATATTCCGATACAGCAGGCTAAAGTCAGCGCAATCAGGATCAGCGTTTTGCCGTATCTCATCGCGCTTCACCCATGATGTATCCGACACCCCAAACGGTCCTGATAATCTTCGGCTCATTCGGGTCGGGCTCCAGTTTTTCCCGCAGATGCCGGATATGTACTGCCACTGTGCCCTCACCGACATACTCATCTTCCCAGACATTCTGCAAAAATTCATCCTTTGTAATGACCTTGCCCCTGTGTTCCAGAAAATAAAGCAGCATTTTATATTCAAGTGCTTTCAGCGGGATCTGTTTACTGTTTTTTCTGATGCAATGAGACTGTGTATCCAGAAACAGTCCGTCCTCAATCTCTATTTTCTGACTGTCTGCTGTGGCAGACGGCACTTTGACTGACGGCTGCGTGTTCTCGTAACGGTTCAGGATCGCCCTGACCTTTGCAAGAAGAATGTTCATCTTAAACGGCTTCTTGATATAATCATCTCCGCCGATATTCAGCGCCATCAGCACATCATCGTCGCTTGTGCGGGCACTGATAAAAAGGATCGGCATATTGTATTCGTTCCGGATCTGCTTACACAATCGAAAGCCCGACTTTTCACCCAAATTGATATCCAGAAGCAGCAGAGAAACCGTGTTCTGCGCAAGAAAATCCACTGCACGTTCATAGCTTGTCACATAAGCTGTTTTGATGTCGAACGCATTGAAATATTCAGCCGTATTCTCAGCAATGATCTCATCATCGTCTATAATCAGACATTTGTAATCCATATGATCTCTTCTTTCAGCCGATACCCACTTGATTTCCGCTTTCGCCTATGAATACTGCTTTTCCGTTTTCAGGAAACGTGATCGTGTTCCCGTAGTTCTTCATATAGCTTGAATATACCACATGGTCAAACTTGTCGTACACATAAACTGCTGCTTTTTCGGGGATATCGAGAGTAACAGACTTTAAGCCCATTTCACTTATATTATACCACTTTGCCCGTCCCGATTCAAGGGGTATTTCGTGAATATCTGCTGTAAGATCAGCGATCGCGTCCGAACGGATCATGGTCAGTGCCATATCATCGGTGCGCAGATATTCAGCGCCGTTCTCATTGAACACCGTAAAATCAAGCATATCTCTTCCTGCTGATCCCGGTATCATCACAAAGCCCGCAGCTTTATTCTCATCTGTAAAGCGCACCGTTTTGTCAAGTCCCTGTATTTTTGCATACCCGTGAATCTCCTTCGGCACAGTCAGTTTTATGCAGGGGGTGATATTGTAAATGGCGTTGGAATACTTCAGGGAAGTAATATAATATTTGCTGCCGTTTCGCCGATCCCAAGCCTGCTGGATGCTTGCACCTGCTTCATATTCCCCTACTCTTTGCAGAGCATAACTGCTGTCAATATTCCGCCCGAAATTGTCTGCATAGGTATTCTCGTCGCTGCAAATATAGGTTTTGCCGTCCCTTTCGGTAAATGTGAGCAGCTCCTGATTCTCCGACTGTAGAAAGCTGTCGGTATCCGGCTGACCGTCCATCCGTACAAAACAGTCAGCAGATGTATACAGATACCGCTGCGGTTTCGGAGTCTCTGCGGTGATTTCGGTGATTTCCATATATCGGCTGTCCGGAAACGCAACTTTGAATATGCCTTCTTCCCTTGCATAGATATCTGCCATTTTCAAATATTTCTCCGGAACAGTATCAACTGTTTCCATTTTCACAGGCGCATCAAAGGAAACTGTGATGCCCTTCTCAGCAAGCGCTGCGATCATCAGTTTTTCGGTCAGCAGCATGGTATCTGACGAAGCACCGCCGTTCATCGTCACGGATACACTGATCTGCTCATCCGGCGCAACCATAAGCCCTGCATATTGATGAAACAGCGAACCGCCCTTCATCATAAGCTGCACATCCTGATCGAGTTTCCAGTTTTTGCTGAAATCCACTGAGTCCCAGCCCAGACCGAATGCATTTTCGTATCTGTCACGGGCGTTGTTCACTTGCATTTTATTCTTTGTCTGCTGTGAAAGCAGCGTGTCGTTCCCCGTAAAAAACGCTGCGCCGAATTTGCACAGCTCCGGTGCTGTTGACATGATACCGCCGGAGCCGAATGCCATACAATAGTCGGTCTGATACGGGATCCCGTTCAAAATAATATCCGCAGTGTTCCTGCTGCCGTACATCTTCGCGGCAGTTCCGGTTCTTGTCAGTCCAAGGGGCACTGAAATATGGTTCTGCACATAATCTGTAAAGCACTCGCCGCTGACACGTTCCACCAAGATCTCAAGCAGTGTGAAGCCGTCATTGCAGTAGGTCGAAAGCGTTCCGGGAGCAGCTTTCAGGCGGGCATTTTTCAGATATCCGAGAAATCTGTTGTGATAGGATTCGTCTATGTCATCATACAGCATCATGTCATCCATCTCCATTCCCATAAGCCCCGAAGTGTGGTTCATGAGCATTCTGACCGTGATGTCCTGATACCGTTCATCCTGCATGACGAATTCAGGGAGATAATCCGTCACGGGTGCATCTATATCCAGTAGTCCCCGTTCATAAAGCTGTAATGCGGCTGTTGTACAGAACACCTTGCTTACCGATCCGATCGCTGAAACAGTATCGGCTTCGACCGCTTTCGGTGCAGATGCATTGCTTTTATCTGCACCATTTGCCGCCGTGACAGGCATTGCTGCAAGTATTGTGATCGCCGCAGCCGCTGCTCCTATCTTTTTCATGATGAAATCCCTCCTGTTGTTATTCGGTCATCAGTTCTGTTACGGAGATTCTCCTGATCCTGCCTGCACCAAGATATGCACAGCCAAAACAGAACAGCATCATGGTCACGACTGCTGCGGCTACCATAAAGCCATTGATCGCTGTCGTACCCAGCAGAAAATCAACGATTATATGAAAAACCGAAATTGCCCCCAATGCGCCGATGATTACTGCAAAGATAACGGCAGGCATGATCCGCAGCGCAAGCTGTAACATGAGTTCTTTTGTCGTGTAGCCGAGCCCCAGCATGATGCCGAGTTCTTTTCTCTGTCTTCTGACAGCCTGCTCCATAAGTGCAATGATGATGACAGCCGAAACAATCGCTGAGATGACCATAAGCCCCCATGACATCAGACTGACCGCACCGAAAATGCCGCCGATTTGTGTCCGCATGATGCGGCCGATGTTTTGCGTATTCTTGATCGCAAAGTTGTCACTTGTACCTGATATAGTCTTGTCTCCGATCTGTATCGAATATTCAATATGATTTGCTCCGTGATTTGCAATATACTCCGCAAGCAGTCTGTCTGCTTCTTCACGCAGACGCTGCTCCTGCGTTGTGCCTTCGCTGTCTGACTGTCGTGTATCAGCCACCGATCTGCCATAGGTCTGCATGAGCTGTGTCTGGAATTCTTTGATGTCCGTGTTGTCTTCCAGATAGATTTCAATTGCGGTGGGACGGTATGTGGGTTTGATCCGTTTGAAAGCCTGTTCGGTGAGATAGAGATTGCAGCCATTGCATGAAACGCTGGGTACAATACCGCAGATGATATAGTTCTTCTTGACCCTATTGCTTTCAAGGGTAATATTGTCCCCCGTTTTCAGACCAAACTGTGTTGCAAGCAACTTGGTTACGGCAACCTCATTTTCATGCTCCGGGAGTCTTCCGTTTACTGCATGTATATTTTCGCACATTGTAAAATCGGAATATGAAATGGGAATAAAAATGATTTGCCGGTCAAAAGCGCTGACAGTTTGCCATGTGGACAAATCAAGGGAAAAAGAGCCTTTTTGCACTCGTTTTACACCCTGCATCGCGCTGATATTCTCAGCAAGTTCATTAATATCGGCAGAGGGCATAATGGTCACTGTCAGGTCGGACATCTCTGTGCCTGTTAATCGTTCGGCTACTTTCATTCCCGAACCGAACATACCGATCAGAATGATCCCAGAAACAGCCGCAAGCGTTGAAACAGCGATACATACTGTCAGGCTGATGTTCTGCTTCATATTTCCAAAAAAGCCATTCATTGCAATGCGAAGATGCACGCTTTTTCTGGTGTTTTTCAGCCGAAAACAGTTTCTCCCAAAGTGATGAACAGCGATTCCCTTGCGAAATGCCTGCACGGGCGGATATTTTTTGACTGTCAAAGCTCTGAAATGCGCGGTCAGACCGACTAAAACAAGCAGCAGTATTCCGGTAAGCAAAATGGGAAGCGGATAAAACAGCATACTTCCGTGATGCCCTGAAAGCGTCTCGGCAGTTTTATGCAGAACGGGCAAAAGTGCGAATGCAGCGCCTGCACCAATGAGCACACCTGCTGCGGCAGTGATCAGGTATTCGGCAGTATAGGAAAGTGCGATCTCTTTCGACGTATATCCAAGCGCTTCCAGCACGCCGATCGACTGCATCTGATCCTGTATATCGCCCGAGATCCGGAAACGGATCATGATAACAGCAGCAACCAAAATGACCCCAGCCATGAACAGCATGATCGCTATGACGATATCTGAGAAAACAGCACTTTTCAGTTTCAGATACTTATATAATCCGAAATTCTGGAGATTCACCCCAAAATCCTTGCCCGTTTCTTCCTCATATTTCTTGCAGAATAAAGTAAGGATTTCCTCAGAATCGTCTGGGTTTTCGCAGTCAAACATGATCATCTCATACTTGTCGATCACGGTCATCAGGGAAGCGAAATCGCTGTCAGAGACTATCATCTGAAAGCCCATATTAGTCTCCGACATAAAGATCGACTCATAAAAGCCTGCTACTGTAAATGAGAAACACTTTGTGCCGTATACGATGTCAAACCGGTCACCTTCACGCAGTTTTGATGCAAGAGAATCCCTGCCTGCATACGGAAGATAGATAGGATGCGAAAGCTCTGCAATCTCCTCATCAGACAGCGTTGTCTCGATCGGTGAACGCTCGATCCGCTTTTCTATGTCCTTCGTAACAAAGCTCATATAAAGCGCCTGTTCCTCGCCCGCATTGTCAAGGTATTTTGCCGCTGTGCTGAAAAGAATCCGGAAATGGTCTGTATCTGTCACCCTTTCATCCTCCAGAAGCAGTTCGATCATGTGGTCGCTGTAAACTTCTTCTTTCACGAAAAATGAACTCTTATGTACAGCCAACGCATCCGCTACCCGCGGAAAAAGACTCGTCATATCCATGCTTCCTGCGATCGCGGAAGACATGATCGCCATACAAAACACGATTAGCAGCATGAGGAGCAAAGTCTGCTTTTTATGCTTTATGATATTTGCATAAGACAGTCTGCGTATTTTCTCCATATTACCACCCCATACCATCGAGAAATCTCTGCAAACCTTCCTGTCGGCTCTTGGCATCGTCTGTTCCGTATAGCGGCATCGCGTGCTCGCCCATGATATTGCCGTCACGCAGATATATCACCCTGTTTCCCCTGAGTGCCGTCTTCAAATCATGTGTGACCATGACAATACTCTGCCCCTTTTCATTCAGCGCGGTGAAAATATCAAGCACATCCCGGCTTGAAGCTGAATTCAGACTGCCTGTCGGTTCATCGGCAAAGAGTATCTTCGGATCGTTTATGATCGCCCGGACGATGCCGACTCTCTGGCACTCTCCGCCCGAAAGCTGATTGGGATACTTATCCCAGATCTTTTCTTCAATTCCGACTTTTTCAAGAAGCGACTCGATTTTCTGAACCAGCTCGGGACGGTTCTTCTGTATCACAAGTGCACCGGTCATAATATTATCGAACACGGTCATGTTATCAAGAAGATAAATACTCTGAAAAACAAATCCACAGTTTTCACGCCTGAATACAGCAAGCTGATCGTTCGTATATTTCGATATATCCTGATCTCCGAAATATACACTGCCAAGCGTAGGTGTGTCCATGCCTGAAAGTGCATACAGCAGGGTGGATTTGCCCGATCCTGATGCGCCCATTATGATCGTGAAGTCCTTTTCTCTGATCTCCATATCCAGATTCTTGATGATATGCTGCTGCAAACCGCCGTTTGAAAACGATTTGCACAGCTTTTCCGTGTGAAGAATCGCATCCATTTTAATACCTCCGTTGTTTCATCGGTTCGTTTTTTCATGATTCTATTATACAACAAGAATCCGAAAAAGTCTTTATCTGTATACTATTTGTTTTTTATCTGTTTATTAAATGGACGGCGGAAAATAATGAAAACATTGTGCAGCATCATGCGGTATCCGTCA
>DMBA01000242.1:0-2120 GCA_003446315.1 Ruminococcus sp.
CGGTTCAAGTCCGCTCATCCTCATCTAAACGCTCTGTTTCTGAAAAGGAACGGAGCGTTTTCTGATTTATGAAAGAAATATCCCAAAACTTGACAAGCAGACGATTTTGTGGTATCATAGATAGGGAAAATGGCACAGTGTTGTGTCTTCCCAGAAATCAATCTGACTTTTCAAACCGAAAGGAACGAACAAAGCTATGATTACTGCAATTGTAGGCGGAAACTGGGGCGACGAGGGTAAAGGTAAACTGACCGATGTCTTCGCTGCCGATGCGGATTATGTCATCCGATTTCAGGGCGGTGCAAACGCCGGCCACACTATTATAAACAAGTACGGAAAATATGCTTTGCATATTCTCCCGTCCGGCGTTTTTCAGGAAGGTACGGTCAATATCATCGGTGCAGGTGCAGCGTTCAATGCCGATGCTTTCCGGAAAGAACTTCAAATGCTGAAGGAAAATAATGTTCCGACACCGAATATCCGTATTTCTGACCGGGCACAGCTCGTTATGCCGTATCATATCCTCTTTGATAAACTTGAGGAGAAGCGTCTGGGCAAGCATAGCTTCGGTTCGACACAGTCCGGTATTGCTCCGCACTATGCGGATAAAGCAATGAAGATCGGCTTCCAGCTTGCAGAGCTTTATAATGAAAATCTGGAAGAAAAGGTTGAGCGCGTGATTACCATTAAGAACGCTACCATCGCCGGCCTCTATCCGGATGCAGAGCTTCTGAAAAAAGAAGATATCATGGCTTATCTGAAAGATACTGCTGAACTCATTAAGCCGTATCTTTGCAATATGGCAGCCCTGATGCACGAAGCAGTCAAGGAAGGCAAGAACATCCTGCTCGAAGGTCAGCTCGGTGCGCTGCGTGACCTGACAAACGGTATCTACCCGATGACCACTTCTTCTTCTACCCTTGCAGGTTACGGCGCAGTCGGTGCATGCCTGCCGCCGCATGCCATTGAGCGCGTGATTACAGTCGTTAAGGCATATTCTTCCTGTGTCGGCGCAGGCCCGTTCACAACGGAGATCTTCGGCGATGAGGCAGATCAGCTCCGCAGAAGAGGCGGCAGTGACGGCGAATTTGGTGCAACCACCGGCAGACCGCGCAGAATGGGCTGGTTCGATGCAGTTGCTACAAAGTACGGCGTGGCTGTACAGGGTACTACAGATGTGGCGCTCTCGCTGATCGACGTTCTGGGCTATCTGGATGAGATCCCGGTTTGCGTTGCATATGAAGTTGACGGCGAGCGCACAACCGATTTCCCGTGCGGCGACCGTCTTGACAGAGCAAAGCCGATCTATGAGAAGGTTCCGGGCTGGAAGTGCGATATTGCAGGCACAACCGAATGGGATGCACTCCCGCAGGCTGCAAAGGATTATGTGCTTTACATCGAAAAGCTGATCGACTGCCCGATCACTATGATCTCGACAGGCCCTGACCGCAAAGATATGATCTATCGCAAGTAATATAAAAAGAAACGCGATATCGGTAAAAAGCCGGTATCGCGTTTTTTTATGGCGTGCGCAGGATTCAGGCATCTGCTTTGTGTTCGGCGGTATATTCTGCAATGGCTTTGAGAAATGCCTCGCCGTATTTATCCATCTTATATTTACCCACACCGGAAATTGCAAGCATCTGCTCTGCATTTGCGGGGCGCTTGTTGCACATATCCCGCAAGGTCGCATCGGAGAAGATGATGTAAGCGGGCACATATTCACGGGTGGCGAGCTTTTCGCGTGTGCGCCGGAGCTTTTGAAACAGCGTTTCATCAACACCGTAATCCGGCATGCCGGCGAGCATGCGCTCCCGCTGCGTCTGCTTCAGATCCTTTTGCGGGAGCGCCATCTGGATGGTTTCCTTGCCAAGCAGAACATCACGGGATTTCGGCGCTAAGGAAAGTGTCGCATATTGGCTGGTATCCATCAGCAGATATTCCCGTGAGATCAGGATATTGACCATATGCTCAAGCTGCGTGCGGGAGACATCGCCGAGCAGTCCGTAGGTCGAGAGTTTATCATATTCCGCTTCCCGGATGGATTTGGTTTTCTTCCCCTGGAGAATATCGCAGAGCATCCGTGCACCGCAGCGCTTGCCGCGCTCCCTGACACGATA
>DMBA01000242.1:2255-3357 GCA_003446315.1 Ruminococcus sp.
CAGCAGCCGCAGTTTCCGCAGTGCGTGGGCGATTTTTCACCGAAATAACCGAGAATGAAATGCCGCAGACAATCCGTTGAACTGCAATAACGCACCATAGCCTGCAAGCGGCGCATATCCTTTTGCCGGACGGATGCGCGTTCTTCCGGTGAAAGACGATCGTTTTCGGCATCGTTATTCTCGATCAGGAAGGTGTTGGTGCGGATATCCTGCGGGCTATAGAGCAGCGTGCACTCCGCCGGCATGCCGTCCCGACCGGCACGACCTGCTTCCTGATAATAGGCTTCCATGCTTTTGGGCATATTATAATGCACGACGAAGGAGACATTGGACTTATCTATGCCCATACCGAACGCATTGGTTGCGGTGATGATCTGCATTTCGTCCCGCAGAAAGGCTTCCTGATTGGCAAGGCGCTCTGTGGGCGAAAGCCCCGCATGATACCGTGTTGCAGCGAAGCCGTCGGCGCAGAGCTTGGAGCAGATTTCCTCTGTGACGCGGCGGGATATGCAATAAACAATGCCGCTTTTTCCGCGGTTGCGTTTCAGAATGCGCAGAAGTGCGGCGTATTTATCCGTTGGGCGTTCAACGATCCAGCGGAGATTTTTGCGGTCAAAGCCGGTGACAAGCTCCATCGGATGCTGCAATCCAAGCAGGCGCACAATATCATCCCGCACGGCTTGGGTCGCAGTTGCGGTGAATGCTGCAACGACGGGTCTGCGCGGCAATTCACGCAAAAACTCTGCGATTTGCAGATAACTAGGACGAAAATCCTGCCCCCATTGCGAGAGACAGTGCGCTTCATCGACCGCAACCATTGCAACGGCAACAGAATCCGTGAGGGAGAGGAAAGATTCTGTCATCAGGCGCTCCGGGGAAGCGTAAAGGAGCTTGATCTGACCGTCACGGATCATATCGAGCGTCTGGAAATATTCGGCGGCGGAGAGATTGCTGTGGAGACATGCCGCCGGCATACCGGCATTGCGAAGCGCGGCAACCTGATCCTGCATCAGTGAGATCAGCGGCGAAACAACGATCGTCATGCCGCAGAGCAGCATGGCAGGAACCTGATAACAAACAGATTTTCCGGCACCGGTCGGCA
>DMBA01000301.1 GCA_003446315.1 Ruminococcus sp.
TCCATACCTTTCAGCACTTCCACCATGTCGATCTTTCTAATCCTGCGGGAGAACAGGAAGCTGACAAGCACCGAAACCGTCATGACAAACACCGCAGAGATCAGATAGGTGGACGGTGCAATATAGCACGGCCAGTCAACCGCATCGCCGTTGGAATCCATCATCGCCTGCAGCGGCACCCTGCCAAGCGGCAGACCGCAGATCACACCGATGACCGAAAGCCAGAGATTCTGCGTAGAGAGCAGTCTGCGGATCGCGCTGCTCTTGAAACCGAGCACTTTGAGCGTTGCAAATTCCTTTTCCCGTTCATTGAATGACAAATTGCCGGAATTATAAAGCACAATGACGATCAGCAGCACGGAGAACACCACCATGAAATAGACCAGCAGATTCATAATTTCCATCATTTTATCAAACGCAGCAATGAGATCCGTCATGCTGTGAACGGCAGAAACGCAGTCTTTTTCGGCAGCCTTTTCACAGTTATTCTGCGATACAAGCATGATCGGGCGGAACGCAGCGCCGGTTTTTTCATAGTCTTTCCGCAGCATCGTGATGCCGGTAATATTCGGATGACGGGAAATCAGACCGATCTTGCTTTCCGTCCATTTATCATCCGCCGCCGTTTTCCAATAGACCTTATCGCCCTTGGAAAGACCCAGTTTCTGCGCCTGCTTCATGGTCAGCGCAACGGTACCTTCCGGAATGGGTTTTGTCTGCAAATCCAGATCGGAAACGCAATAGAGCTGTTCGCCCTCTGTCACGGCGAGTTTGCCGGAAAGAATGCTGTCAGAAGTCGGATGATCCTTTGCAGCGATGGAGATGGCAGCCATCGCCACCAGTTCGCCGCCGGTTTCCTGTTTCAGTTGTTCTGCCTGATCGAGCGTGCAGCTATCATTGAGAATGACCTGATATTCATAGTTCTGGATATCACGGAAATACCATTCCCGGACATAATCGACCGTATCATATGCACCCAGTCCGAGCTCCATAATCATCATGCCCATACAGGTTCCGAACACACCCATAAACGCACGCATTTTCGAGCGTGAAACATCACGGAGATTATAGCGCACATTGAAACTGAGCCGATTCCAGAACGGCAGCTTTTCAAAGATACACGGCTTCGCATTTTTCGCAGCCGGCGGTCTGAGCGCTTCCGAAGGATGAATTTTCAGGATCTGCTTGCAGCTCAGATAGGAAGTACCGGTGCATATCAGTACCAGCACCGCCGCAACCAGAATGCTTTTATAGCTGAATCCGGGCTGCCAGTCGGGCAGCGTATAGAACTGACTGAACATATTGACCATCAGTCTGCCGAAGGTGAGCACGCCGAGCAAAATGCCAAGCGCACAGCCGATCACGGAGAGCACGAAGCTGAAACTGAGATAGTGCATCAGGATCTTGCTTTTTTTCATGCCGAGGGCATTCAGCGTTCCGATCTGTGTTCTCTGCTGCGAGATCATACGCTTCATTGTTGTAATGATGACAAGCAGGGCGATCGCCACGAAGACGAAGGAAAAAACATAGGAAAAGCTGTCATGCTGCGCCAGCTCATCCGAAAGCTGATACCAGCCGCGGATACTGTTTCTGTCTGCAAGATACGCATAATGGTCATCCAGCACCTTTGCGATCTCTTTCTCATAGTCAAGCGCCTTGCCGTCACAGGTAAAGATGATCTCATTGAAGATGCGCATTTCTTCGGGCAGCACCTTCCGGGAGAGATACGCAAAACCGATATTATGAAAATCCGTGTCGGTATCTGTGGAAGCGCAGGCGAATTCATATTCCGGCGTGACAATCAGCCCTTTGACGGTCTTTTCGATATCCAGACCCATCACATGCACCGTGAAAGAATCGCCGACACGGATGCCCCATGTTTCCGCAAAACGGCTGAACAGCCACAGTCCGTCCGGATCATCCGCATCATAATCAGCGCCTTCAACCGTTCGCGGAACGGTGACTTTTGCGCTGTCCTGAAAATAGCAGTACATCTCTGCCGTATGATATTTTTCATCTGCTTTGCCGAGCACTTCTGTCCGGCGCTGCACATCCTTCACACCGCTGATCGCAGCGATGCGTTCCGCCTGTTCCCGGTCAAAGTCCGCGCCGTAGATCCATCCGTCAGCGAAGTTTGCGCTGTTTTCAAAATTCGTTCTTGCTTTATTTCCGCCGATGACATTGGACTGAAACCCTGTATAGCACCACATGGCGATCAGGGAAAGCAGCATAATGGAGAAAAACTGTGCAAAATTGGATTTGATGTCACGGAACATTTTCTTTCTGAGCATTTCCGTCACCTCACCATTCGATGTCATTCACAGACAGCGGTTTTTCGTTTGTTTTGATGGACTTGATCTTGCCGTTCCGCATATGGATGATCCGGTTTGCACACTTCGCAATATCGGCATTATGCGTGACAAGAATGACCGTATTTCCGTGCTCTGTAGACAGCTTTTGCAGCAGATCAATGATGATCTTTCCGGTTTCGGAATCGAGTGCACCGGTCGGTTCATCGCCCAGAATGATCTTCGGATCCTTTGCAAGCGCCCTTGCGATCGACACACGCTGCTGCTGACCGCCGGACATCTGTGTGGGAAATTTGTGTTTCTGATCGGAAAGCCCGACCCGTTCGAGCATTTCATCGGCACTGAGCGCATTTTTCTTGATATCCCTGACCAGCGCGACATTTTCATAGGCGGTCAGTCCGGGCAAAAGGTTATAAAACTGAAAAATAAACCCGATCGTATCCGCACGGTATTCGGAAAGCTGCCGGTCATGATAAGCGGAGATCTCTTTGCCGTCCACAATGACCTGCCCCTCAGTCGGCACATCCATTCCGCCGAGCATATTCAGCACCGTTGATTTTCCGGCACCGGATTGACCGAGGATCACCACAAATTCGCCCTTTTCGATGGTAAAGCTCACATGATCGACTGCGATCTGCTGACCGTCGCCCTTTCCGTAGATCTTCACAACATCCTTGAATTCAACTGCTGACATTCCTGTTCCTCCTGATTGTCCTCTGCATAAATTTAGTTAGCATACGCAAACTATATGCTAATTATAACACATTTTGCAAAAAAAATCAAGATTCACATTTACAAAAAGCGGACACTTTAAGGACAGCGCTGATATGTTATGCTATAATTGTTACTAACATAAATCGGAATTTGCGGGTATAACTTCTCC
>DMBA01000188.1 GCA_003446315.1 Ruminococcus sp.
TGATCGGTGAGAACGGCGCAGGCAAATCCACCACCATCAAATCCATGCTTGGCATGATCCGTCCGGACAGCGGCACGATCAAGCTGCTGGGAGAGGAAATCTCCGTCAATACCAGTGCGCTTAAAAATGAGATCGGCAGCGTACCGGATGAGATCGGACTGCCGCAGAATCTGACTGCCGCAAAGATCGGCAGGATCATGGCGGGCAGCTTTTCGAACTGGAACAGCAGCACCTTCTCGGATTACATCAAAAAATTTGATTTGCCGCTGAATCAGAAATTCAGCACATTTTCCAAAGGCATGAAAATGAAGCTCGGCATCGCAATCGCACTGAGCCATAATGCAAAGCTGCTGATTCTGGATGAACCGACATCGGGGCTGGATCCGCTGGTGCGGGACGAGATTCTGGATATTCTGAATGATTTCACGCGGGATGAAACCCATTCGATCCTGATCTCCTCGCATATTGTCAGCGATCTGGAAAAGATTTGTGACTATATTGCATTTCTGCACAAGGGCAAACTGATGCTCTGCGAAGAAAAAGACCGCCTGCTGGAGCAGTACGGCATTCTGATGACATCGGAAGAAGATCTGAATGCCCTCGATCCGAATGCGATCAAGGGCAGGAAGCGTTCGAAATACGGCGTGGAAGCGATTGTTGACAAAGAACTGATCCCGCAGAACTTTGAAGTGCAAAAGATCACGATTGAAGAACTGTTTGTGTTCATGGCGAAAGAAAACGACATTTGATCCAAAGGAGAGATTGAGATGAAAGGTTTAATGCGTAAGGAATGGTATTTAATACTGACAAATTCCGGATTTTTGCTGATTGCAGTGGCACTGCTTGCAGTATCTGCACTGTATCATAAGGATTATGCAGTTTTGGTATATCTGCCGTTTTTGATCGGTTCTTTGCCGGCAGCACTGATGGCGGTTGATGAAAACTGCCGCTGGGAACAATATTCCTTCTGCATGCCGTACAGCCGGAAGCAGATCGTTTCCGCAAAATATCTGGTCGTTCTGCTGATGGGCATTCTTTCGGCAGTATGTACGGTGTTGTTTGGCTCCGTCATAAAGCAGCAGACATCCACGACCATTCTGCTTGCAGCAGGCATGTTTGCAGTTGCAGCATTGCCTTCTGCATTCATGCTGCCGGTCAATTTCTGGTTCGGCTCTGCAAAAAGCCGGGTCTTCATGCTGCTTTTCATTTGCTGCGGCGGCACATTGGCAACCACAGCGCTCAAAAAACTGGATTTTGCAGCGCTTGTGAGCAAGGTGCAATTCAATGGCGCACTGTCCTTCCTGAATCAGGTGATTCAGCAGCCGGATGCTGTTCCGGTGCAGACATGCCTTGTGCTGCTGTTTATGATCGGGCTGTTTATGCTGATCTCGTGGATCATTTCCGTGATCGGATACAATCACAGAACGGTTGGTTAATCCCAGCCAAACAGCCCCTCAAACGGGCCGGGGCTCGGACGCAGCTCACCGTGTGAAGTCAGGATGCCGCCTTCCAGAATGTCGATCAGACCGAAGGAAGGCGAAAACGGATCGCGTGGCTGCGTGGTGCTGCCGGGATTAAACAGATGCACACCGTCCGTATAGCGGTCAAGACGCTGATGCGTATGCCCGAACAATACAAGATCTGCACCGTTGACATGAGCAAGCCGCACCAGATTCTCCGGGAATTCATCGGAAAGATACTGGTGACCGTGCAGCGCCAATGCCTTGTGACCGAACGGCAGCGGGATCAGACGGGAAAGCGGTATGGCGGGATCGTGGTCACAGTTTCCGCGCACTTGCAGCACCCGCGGGATAAATTCCGGATGCTCCTGCAAAAAGCGTTCCGTTTCATATTCACCGTCACCGCAATGCACGATCATATCGGCGGAATCATGTTCAAAGATCACCTTGCGCAGGAGATCATATCTGCCATGTGTATCAGAAAGAACCAGTATCTGCATCTCAACGCCCCCTATTCCCTATCATTATACCATATAAGAAGGAAAAGTGCAATGGGAGCGATCAGATTAAATTTACATTGATTCAGCATAGGAGCCTCATGATAACGCCGCCGGCACTTTCATCAGTGGTTTCCCAAGGGACAGCGTTCCGGTAAGTGCATGCCCTCTGTATTCCGCATGAATGAAAACAACAAAAACCAAACCGATATCCGGAAAGAATTCCGGCAAAGTGCGGAAAGTTTTGCGATCATGTTGACAAAACGCTTCAAAATGCGTAGAATATCATTGAAGTGAAAATGATATTCAATATCAATTTGAAGGGGGCGTACCGGCATGAAAAAGCACAGCGGACTGATCGCAGTTCTGATGACAATTCTGCTCTGCATTTCCATGCTCGGCTCTGTTCTCATCATTGCAGAACATACACCCCACGACTGCATCGGCGAAGGCTGTGCAGTCTGCATGGTGCTGGAGCAGTGCAATGAGCGCGCGCGTGCGCTCGGGACGGCTGCTGTGTCCCTTCTCATGCTGCTTAGTACCATCTTCGCTGTGATGCCGCTGCCTGTTTCTGCAATTTGCACGGTCAGCAGCCATACGCCGATCACAATGAAGGTCAAGCTTCTGGATTAAATATTGGATGCAAATGATAGGGTTCCTCTGCCCGTATACGGGTGAGGAATACCCTTTTTATGCATCGGGCGCCGGATAAACCGGCAGTCCTGCGCTTTGTGCGCCAATATTTTGATTCGGAGGCTATTTTTATGTTCAAGAAAACGATCGCATATACAGCCGCAGCAGCGATTCTGCTCGGCACGACTGCCTGCGGTGAGAGCAGCTCACAGCAGGAAACAGCAGAAAGCAGTGTAACAGAATCCAAAAATGATTCCGTCACAGGCGAACAGCTCAGCATTGTCTGCACGATCTTTCCGGAGTATGACTGGGTAAAGCAGATTCTCGGAGATCATGCATCCCACGCAGAGATCACTTATCTGCTCGATTCCGGTGTTGATCTGCACAGCTATCAGCCCACAGCAGCGGACATGGCGAAGATCGCAGACTGCGACCTCTTTGTGTATATCGGCGGCGAATCGGATGAATGGGTCGAGGATGCGCTTGCAGAAGCGGTCAATCCGGATATGCAGACCATCAACCTGATGGAAGTCATGGGCGATGCTGCCAAAGAGGAAGTGGTCAAGGAGGGCATGGAGCCGGAAGATGAGGAGGACGGAGAAGATGCGGACGAGCCGGAATATGATGAGCATGTCTGGCTCTCGCTGAAGAACGCAAAGACGCTCTGCACGGAGATCACCGACAGACTGAGCATTCTGGACAGTGCGAATAAGGACGCATACAAGGCAAATCTCGATGCCTACACCGCACAGCTTGACAAGCTCGACGGCGACTTCAAAGCGCTGATTGACGGCGCATCGCAGAAAGTGCTGGTGTTCGGTGACCGCTTCCCGTTCCGCTATTTTGTCGATGATTACGGTCTGGATTACTTTGCGGCATTCGCCGGCTGCTCTGCGGAAACCGAAGCGAGCTTTGATACCATCGTATTCCTTGCAGAAAAAATGGACGAACTCGGCTGCGGCACGATCTTCACGATCGAAAATTCCGATCATAAGATTGCACAGACGGTCATTGATAATACAAAGGAAAAGAATCAGAACATTGCAGAAATGAACTCACTGCAATCCGTGACAAAAGATCAGG
>DMBA01000223.1:0-2114 GCA_003446315.1 Ruminococcus sp.
ATGTCACAGACACTGCGCGAATTTTTGCGGGAATACGGTGCAAAACTGCCCGCACAGGTACTCGACGGCAAGATCCGGCGCGTCCTCGCAAACCGCACCCGCACCCGACTGTTCTTTGAAACAGAATACGATGCGCCGGTGCCGTTTGCTGTGCTCTCCGCCTTCGAAACAGAGCTTGCCGACCGCCTGCAAGTCAGCGGTGTGCGCATCCTCTGCCGCTATCCCGCCGATGCCTTTTCTCAGGATGTGCTGCCGGAACTGTTTCTTACGCTCCGCCGCGAGATCCCGATGATAAACGGCTTTCTTGATGACGCGGATCTGCTCCTGCATGACGGTACGCTTGACATTACCCTCAAGCACGGCGGCATTGATATCCTTGAAAAAAGCAAATTCCGCGATGAACTCGCACGCGCTGTGCATACCATGTTCCGCGTTCCGCTGACCGTTCAGTTTGTCGGTGACCATCTGCATATGAATGCCGAAGAACATGAGAAAATGCAAGAGGAGATCCTCGCTTCTCTCCCCGCCGACCGGCTCGCTCCGCCCCCGATGCCGCAGCAGGAAGAAAAACCCGCGTTCTCTGCGCTCTCTGTGCTCCATCCCGAAGCGGAACCCGTGCAGCCTGACCGTCCCGATAAAGAAACGCTGACCATCCTCTACGGCAGAACCGTCAAGGAAAAGCCCATGTCCATCGCCTCTGTGCTGAATGAGATCAATCAGGGCATGGGCGGACAGGCAAAGAAATTTGCCATCGCCGCAGAGATCTTTGCAAAGCCTGATTCCCGTACCCTCAAAAACGGAAAAACACTCCTTACCTTCCCTGTCACCGATTATACCGGCAGTCTGCTCGTCAAGCTCTTTCTCGATGAGCAGAAACTCGCTGATTTCCCTGTCGATCAATGCAAAAAAGGCGCTTCCCTGCTCATTTACGGCAGCGTCGCTTATGACGACTATGACCGCGATATGGTCATCAAACCGACTGCGATCAACAGCTATGTGCCCGACCGCCGCACCGATGATGCGCCCGTCAAGCGCGTAGAGCTGCACCTGCATACCAATATGTCTGCAATGGATGCGGTCAACTCCGCCGAACAGCTCTGCAACCGTGCACACGAATGGGGACACCGCGCCATCGCCATTACCGATCACGGCGTGGTACAGGCGTTCCCGGAAGCCATGAACGCTACCGCAAAATGGAAGGATTTCCGTGTCATTTACGGCTGTGAGGCGTATGTGGTCAATGACCTTGAAGCACTCAAAATCATAGATCAGGATGACCCGCGCTCCCCGCAGGATGAAGTCATCGTCTTTGACGTGGAAACAACCGGTCTTTCCTTCAAAAATGACCGTCTGACTGAGATCGGTGCGGTCAAAGTCCGCGGTATGCGCATCATTGACAGCTTTGATACCTTTGTCAATCCGGAGCGTGAGATCCCGCAAAAAATTCAGGAGCTGACCCATATCTCACAGGATATGGTCGCAAATGCGCCGAAGGAAAAGGAAGCCGTCGAGAAATTTCTGGAATTCTGCGGCGACAATCCTGTGCTGATTGCGCATAATGCATCGTTCGACACCTCGTTTATCCGGGAAGTATTTGCGCGGCATAATATGTCGCACCCGTTTGTCACAATAGATACCGTCATCATGGCACGTTCCGTTCTGCCGGAGCTTGGCAGACATAAGCTCGATACCATTGCAAAGCACCTCAAGCTCGGTAAATTTGAGCATCACCGCGCCGCAGACGATGCCTATATGCTTGCGAAAATCTATATCACACTGATGGAACGCATCGTCAAGGAGCAGAACCTCACGACCCTCGGTGCACTCAATACCGTGCTGCCCGATATCGACCCCAAAAAACTCAAATCCTATCACCAGATCATTCTGGCAAAGAATCAGACCGGCATCAAAAATCTCTACCGGCTCGTTTCCTATTCCCAGCTTGACTATTTCTATAAAAAGCCGCTGATTCCCAAATCGCTGCTGCTCAAACATCATGAAGGGCTGCTCTACGGCAGCGCCTGTGAAGCCGGTGAACTGTTTTCGGCGATCGTCAACAGTGCGCCCGAAGAAGAATTGCTGAAACTCGCAAAATTCTACGATTATCTGGAGAT
>DMBA01000223.1:2175-3920 GCA_003446315.1 Ruminococcus sp.
CAGCCCATCGCCAATAATATGTTTATGCTGCGCAGCGACCGCTTCCCTGCACAGACCGAAGAAGATCTGCGCAATTATAACCGCAAGGTGCTGGAGATCGGCGATAAACTCGGCATCCCTGTCGTTGCGACCTGTGACGTGCATTTTATGGACGAAAAAGACGGCATCTACCGCCAGATTCTGCAATCCGGTTCCGGCTTTGATGATACCGATAATCAGGCTCCCCTGTTCCTGCGCACGACCGATGAAATGCTCGAAGAATTTGACTATCTCGGCGCTGACCGGGCATATGAGGTTGTTGTCACAAATACCAATCTCATCGCAGATAAAATCGACCGCTGCCACGCGATCCCGAAAGGCACGTTTACCCCTTCGATCCCCGGCGCAGAAGAAGACCTCATCCGCATTACCACCGAAAAAGCAAAAAGCATCTACGGCGACCCGCTGCCCGAAATCGTGCAGAAGCGCCTTGACCGTGAACTGGATTCGATCTGCCGGCACGGTTTCTCCGTGCTCTATATGATCGCACAGAAGCTCGTTGCAAACTCTGAAAAGCACGGCTATCTGGTCGGTTCCAGAGGTTCGGTCGGCTCGTCCTTTGTCGCAAGTATGGCGGGTATCTCCGAAGTCAATCCCCTGATGCCGCACTATGTCTGCCCCAACTGCAAATATTCCGAATTCATCACGGATGGTTCGGTCGGCTCCGGCTTTGACCTTCCGCCCAAAAACTGCCCCAAATGCGGCACCGATATGAAACGCGACGGGCACGATATCCCGTTTGAAACGTTCCTTGGTTTTGACGGCGACAAAGCACCGGATATCGACCAGAATTTCTCCAGTGAGTATCAGTCGGAATCCCACCGCTATACCGAAGAACTGTTCGGCAGAGCAAACGTCTTTAAGGCGGGAACCATCTCCGGTGTGCAGGATAAGATCGCTTACGGCTATGTCAAGCATTATCTCGAAGACTGCGGCATCACCGTCAATAACAGCGAGATCAACCGGCTTGTTGCGGGCTGTGTCGGTGTCAAAAAAACGACCGGTCAGCACCCCGGCGGCATGGTCGTTGTGCCGGAAGAATTCGATATTTTCGATTTCACGCCCGTGCAGCAGCCGGGTGATCCCGATGACTCCGATGATTCCGAAATGATTATCACAACGCATTTCGATTTCCATAAACTGCACGATACCATCCTGAAACTCGATGAACTCGGACATGTTGTCCCGACACTCTATAAACACCTCGAAGACCTCACCAATATCAAGATCGCAGATGTCCCCACAACGGATCCCAAAGTGTTCCAGATGTGCACCGACTGCTCTGTGCTCGGGGTCACGGAACAGGAGATCTTCTGCAAGACCGGCTCGCTCGGTATTCCGGAAATGGGTACGAATTTCACCATCGGCATGCTGCTGGATGCAAAGCCGAAGCTCTTTTCCGACTTCCTGCAAATCTCCGGTCTGTCGCACGGCACAGACGTTTGGCTCGGCAATGCGCAGGAGCTGATCGCAAACGGTACATGCACCATTTCTGACGTGATCGGTACCCGTGACTCCATCATGACCTATCTGCTTTATCACGATGTCGAACCGAAGCAGGCATTCCAGATCATGGAGGATACCCGTAAGGGCAAAGCGCCCAAAACCTTTACCGATGAGCGCATTCAGATGCTCCGCGACCATAATGTGCCGGATTGGTATATCGAATCCTGCCTGAAAATCAAATACATGTTCCCGAAAGCCCA
>DMBA01000328.1:0-396 GCA_003446315.1 Ruminococcus sp.
GCAAGTGAAGCGTTGAGTGTCATTGAAACATCAGGCTTACCGTTCTTAACCCAGGTAAAAATCATTGTTGTAACTGCAGCAACTGCAGGGGCAATTGTTGTAGTTGTGAAAACTGCAGCGAGACCGCCTACTCCAAGAAGCTGTGTACAGGCAGCACCGTTGAAGCCATACCAGCCAAACCAGAGAATGAAACATCCGAGGGCACCAAGCGTCAGATTGTGGCCGGGAATCGCATTCGGCTGAATGCTGCCGTCCGATTTCTTTGTGAATTTGCCGATGCGCGGCCCTAAGATCTTTGCGCCGATCAGTGCCGAAATGCCGCCGACCATGTGGATCGCACAGGAGCCGGCAAAATCATGGAAGCCAAGCTGCGAGAGCCAGCCGCCGCCCCAGATC
>DMBA01000328.1:452-5117 GCA_003446315.1 Ruminococcus sp.
CCCAGATCCAGTGCGCTTCGATCGGATATACCAGTGCGCTGATGATGCCCGAATAAATGCAGTAAGAAAGAAATTTGCAGCGCTCTGCCATTGCACCCGAAACAATCGTTGCTGCGGTTGCGCAGAATACAAGATTGAACACGAAATTCGACCAGTCAAAATTCTCATATGCGGTGAATACGTCAAAGCCCGGTTTGCCGATCAGTCCGCAGAGATCTTCACCCATAAACAGCCCGAATCCGATCAGAATAAACATCGGTGTGCCGATACAGAAATCCATGAGGTTTTTCATAATGATATTCGCAGCATTCTTTGCGCGGGTAAAGCCCGTTTCGACCATCGCAAAGCCCGCCTGCATAAAGAATACCAGTGCGGCACCGATCAGAAACCAGATCGCAAATACTTCACTGTCTACCGCTTGCAGGATATCAGTTGTCATCGTAATCGCTCCTTTTTGAAAAACGAAAAAGGGCGCATGTGCTGATATTTCATCAGCTCCATGCACCCCTTTGTGCGTTTTTTGTTTGATTGACAAAGCGCTTTGAAAAACAGAAAAAGCTGCGGAATCTCTCACTCCGCAGCCCCTTTGCTGTTCTGGTTACAGTATAGCATATTGTGAAAGATTTGTCAAGCGCTTTTCGCTTTTTCGGAATCAATTATAAATTTATGCATCGAAATTGTGTATATTTTCGGCAAATAGCTGTTTTTTCGTCCTTGTCCCGCTGTTTCGCATCGCCGGATGGGTTGACAAATCGGATCGGAATATGTATAATAAGAATTGGATTCCGAATCCGTATTTTTCAACAGAAAGGATGCTGATGCTATGGGAAAAACTGTTATTTTGGATCATCCGCTGATTCAGCATAAAATCTCTTTGCTGCGGGACGAAACAACCGGTACCCGCGATTTTCGCATTTTGGTCGAGGAAATTGCAATGCTGATGGGCTATGAGGCGCTGCGCGATCTGCCGACGGAACCCGTTCCCGTCAAAACACCCATCACCACCGCCGATGTCCCCATGCTTTCCGGTAAAAAACCGGTCGTTGTGCCGATCCTTCGTGCCGGTCTTGGGATGGTTGACGGGATCCTGAAACTCATCCCGTCTGCAAAAGTCGGGCATATCGGTCTGTATCGGGATGAGGTCACCCATACTCCGCATACTTATTTCTGCAAGCTCCCGAACGGCATTTCGGAACGGCTCGTCATTCTGACCGACCCTATGCTCGCTACCGGCGGCTCTGCGGTTCAGGCTGTCGATTTTATTAAGGAGAAAGGCTGCCGCTCCATAAAGTTTATGTGCATCATCGCTGCGCCGGAAGGTCTGAAAGCGCTGCTGAATGCCCATCCGGATATCGACATCTACTGCGGCTGCCTCGACCGCTGTCTCAATGAAAATGCCTATATTGTGCCGGGACTCGGCGATGCAGGCGACCGGATCTTTGGTACAAAATAAAAAATACAGCCCGGAAGCGGTCTTTCCTTCGCTTTCGGGCTGCTTCTTTTTTAGTCGTTTGCAATACCGTGCTTTGCAAAATATGCCGTGCAGGTTTTTGTCATCTTCTCACGCGCTTCTTCCGGCGTTAATGAAAGGAATCCGCCTGCCTGATCCGGATGTCCGCCGCCGCCAAGCTGCTTTGCAATGTCGATCGCCTGCACATTGTCTGTGAAGGTCTTGACCGAAAACCGCGTTCTGCCGTCCGGATATTCCCGCAGCATGACCGTCATTTCTGCTATGTCGATCACTTCGCCCAGTGCGTTGATGCTCGCCATATCCGGTGCATCCTGTCCGTCAATGCCGGCGCGTTCCAGATCTGCCAGCGTAATCATCATGATGACCAGTTTGCCGCCGCACAGAACCTGCATCCCGCGATATACCTGCGATTCCAGTTTCAGCCGCTTCTCCGTTTTGACCATCGTATGCCAGCGCGTGATGCCGAAGGAATCTGCGCCGTACCGTTTCAGCTTCGCTGCTGTTTCAAATGTGATCGCATCGGTTTCACGGGTGCGGAAACACCGTGTGTCCGTCACCAGACCGGTGAACAGCAGGTTGGCAATCTGCTTTGTGACCTTCACGCCGATCGCTTCTGCCAGCTTTAAGATGATCTCACAGCAGGAACTGCGGGTGCTGTCCCGGAATTCATAATCTGCCTGTTCTTCATCCGGGCTTGTGTGATGATCCAGCCAGTATGTGAAATGTTGGTCTGCCAGATCTTCGCCCACACGGTGCTTGTCAGAACAGTCTACCGCAATATAGATCGGGTCGATCACTTCATCCATCGGGATCGGATCCGTCAGATAACGGAATTGTTCCGGCACCGGATCTCTGCCCGCAACTTTGCATTTTGCGCCGATCGAGCGCAGGATCAGTGCAAGCGCAAATGCCGAGCCGATGCAGTCACCGTCCGGATTGATGTGATAGATGATCTTGAAAGCACGCTCCCTGCGCAGAAGCTGTGCCATTTCCGATATCGTAATGTGCATCCTAACACCCCATTCCATGTAAATCTATTTTTCATTATATCACAGCTTCTGCATTCTGTCAATGAATAAAAAACAGTTTTACAGACAAAAATGTATCTTCCGGCTTTTCGATGTCCCTTGACTCTGCGGCTTTTGAAGAACGTTATCGTCAGCAAGCTGCCGAGCCAAAACTGATATTTCGCTTCGCCGCTTGCATAATAGCAAATTCCGGATTCGTCTGCCCTGTTTCTGTAAAACACTTGCAAATTTATCCGTTTTGCGGTATAATAGAAAAAAAGATCGGAAGGTGGCACACAATGGAGATCGACCGCAGTCAGAATCCGCTGTTTTTGAATGACTATCTTACCTATTTGGATGTGATCCGCGGCAGAGCAAAACGTACTGTTGCGGAATATTATAACGATTGTGTGCTGTTTTTGCGCTGGATGCATTGCTGTCATCTCAAAAAGCCCGTTTCAGAGGTCGGGGATACTGCGATCATGGATATCACGATCGCAGAAATGGAACAGGTCACCGTTGCTGCTTTGTATGATTATATCCGGTATCTGCGGGATGTGCGCGGCAATACTCCGCGCTCTGTCGCACGCAGACTCAGCGCTGTCCGCAGTCTGTTCAAATACCTCACGAAAACAAAAGGCGCTCTCTCAAAAGATCCTTGTCAGAATCTCGAACTGCCCAGCGTCAAGAAAGGGCTGCCCAGATTCCTGACCCTTGAGGAAAGCCGCAGAATGCTCGAACAAGCCGGCGAAAATCATTCCTTTGACGCGCTGCGGGATTATTGTATCGTCACACTCTTTCTCAATTGCGGGTTCCGTCTTGCCGAACTCGTGAATATGAATGTCGGGGATGTCGATTTCTATAACCGGCAGGTGCGCGTGCTCGGAAAAGGCAGCAAGGAACGCATCGTCTATCTCAATGACGCTTGCCTCGATGCCCTGCATGCCTATCTCAGCGAAAGAGAGAATCCGCCGGAAGAACCAAATGCCTTGTTCCTCAGCCGGAATCATCGCAGGATCAGCCGCCGCAGAGTGCAGCAGATCGTGGAGCAGACCCTCGCCGCTGCCGGTCTTGCAGGCAGGGGGCTTTCTACCCATAAGCTGCGGCATACCGCTGCAACACTGATGTATCAATATGCCGGTACCGATATGCTGACACTCAAGGAGATCCTCGGTCATCAGTCCATCGCTACCACCGAGATCTATACACACCTTTCCAGCGAAAAACGGCAGGATGCCATCGACAATAACCCGCTGGCAGGCGAGAAACGGCATAAATAACCGGCTGCATAATATGTGCAGATATTACATACACTAAAGGAGAATCAGAATGGAGCATAAGGAAATATTTGCTGTCGTCATTGCCGCTTGTGCGGTGATGATGCTGATCGGAATTATGAGTATGGCGCATAATCGCAAAAATGAGGAGCATCCCGAACCGCAGATCGAAAATCCCAATACCGGCGTGGTCATTACAACCGCTGCGACCGATATCTGGGATGTGCTGCATAATCAGCAAACCACTACCACAACCGCTGTTACGGATGAAAACGGTCAGCCCCTGCCCGATGAATCCGGGATGCCGGCAGAAACGGTCACCGATGCGCTCGGCAATCCTGTGACCGATACGACCTTCGAAACACAGGTCATCGGCTCCGATGTCATCATTGTGACCGAAGTGCCCGGTACAACCGATCTCTCCGGTGCGGAAACCGGTCTGACAGAACCGGCTGCCGAAACAGCGACAACCGCTTTGCAAAACGATCAGCCCGGCTATACGCTGGTCGTGCATTAAGGGGGTGCTGCATGAGACTGCTGATGTTCGGGGATGCTGTGGGGGAAGCCGGTACCGCTTGCTTCCAAAAATATGTCCCGCGCCTCAAACGGGAGTATCAGGCGGATCTGATCGTCGTCAACGGCGAAAACTCTGCAAAGGGAAACGGTATTACACCGCAATCTGTGCAGCAGCTCTTTGCCGGCGGCGCGGATGTCATTACGACCGGAAATCATTGCTTCCGCCGGAAATGCGACCAGATCTTTGACGACAAAAGAGTGCTGCGTCCTGCCAATTATCCCGACGGTGCGCCCGGAAGCGGCGTTTGTCTGCTCGATTGCGGTGCGTATTCCTTCGCGGTCGTCAATCTCATGGGAACTGCGTTTATGGATGCGCTTGATAATCCCTTTGCTG
>DMBA01000159.1 GCA_003446315.1 Ruminococcus sp.
GCGTGCTTCATGACCCGCAGGGACAAATCTTCTATATTCCCAGAAACGATATTGTAAGGATACACAAAGGATACATCATTCCGGTATGATATAGACAAGGAGATGAGAACATGGCTTATCGGATTCTGCTCGCTGAGGATGACCCGCGCATCCGTGAGATCGTTACAGATTATTTTTCCGCAAAAACCGAAGAATCGCTGATACTCGTCTGTGCGCAGGACGGGACAGAAGCACATGAACGCATCCATGCAGAATCATTTGATCTGTTGATTTTAGATGTCATGATGCCGGGCATCGACGGCTTTTCGCTCTGCCGGGAGATCCGTGCCGAAAGTGATGTGCCGCTGCTCTTTCTGACGGCGCGTGCCCGTGAAGAAGATCTGCTTTACGGCTATGCGCTCGGCTGTGACGACTATATCATCAAGCCGTTTTCTCTTGCGGCGCTGTATGCCAAGGTCATTGCGCTGCTGAAACGCGCAAACGGTACCGTTTTGCAGCAGGAACTGGTCTGCGGCAGCATCCGCATGAATCTCCGGACACTTGCTGTCACGGCAGACGGCATGCCTGTTCCCCTTGCGCCGAAGGAATTTGCCATTCTGAAATATCTGATGGAGCATAAAAACTGGGTCGTTTCCCGCGATTTGCTGCTCGACCGCATCTGGGGTACGGATTATTTCGGCAGCGACCGCATTGTGGATAACCATATCAAAAAGCTCCGCAAAGCGCTCGGACATGCAGGCAGTCAAATCAAAACCGTGATCGCAAGAGGCTATCAGCTCATTGAATGATACGGGAGTGATGAACATGAAACAAACCAAGAAACCGTTCCGGCATTTTTTTCTGCGTTCTGCTGCCGGATTTCTCGCCGGTGCACTTGCAGTCGGTGCAGCTTCAACAGCCGCATTTGCCCTTTATGAAACCAAATGTGCGGAATCGGATGCAGCGCTCAATTACCGAAGTCTCACGAATCGTCTTGAAGAAGAAGATATTCCCGCATGCACAGACATGCAATTGCGAAGTATTCTTGCAATTTATAGCTGTCAAACCAGCGGAAGCAGTTTTGATAACGGCAGTTATACAGATACTGCCATTCTGCTGGAAGATCATGTCAATGACCGCCTGCTGGACAGCAGTCTGCTTGCATGGGCGCTCATCAAAGGTACGCCTGCATCCTTAGATCAGATACCGGATACGCCGGAACTTGCAAATGCGGATGCCGGTGCTTACGCAGACGGCACATTATACTTCAAAAAGAGTTTTTACTCCGATGATCCGGAGATGCTCCATGCGATGCATCCATATTCAAAATTCGGCGGCTATTTCGACAGAACCTGCAATGATATCTATGCAAAGGGCGATACATTCGTTGTCGGAAACGGCGAAGTGGAACGATTATCGCCGGTGCTGGACATTAAGGAATATCACGCTTCGTTTGATTATACGCCTTCTGATCCGGAACATTATACACATTTCTGCCGCAAACAACGGCTGGATCCCCCTACGAATCCAGCCGGAAATCCGGAAGATGTCATCAACGTAGATGTGCTGTTTACAGTCGTGATCGGCTCGGAAGAAAACTCCGATGCGCTTGCAGAAGTTCACCGCATGCACGATCAGAATACCGACATCTACAACGGCTATCAACTGCCAAATGTAAAAGGCGGCACTTGCATCGCAATGCAATCCATATCAGAAGCAAGAGCAGAGCCTGCTTATACCGGCTATTATCTCGCCTATTATCATTTCTGGGCGCAGTGGCACCGGTATTTGATGATCTTCTATATTGGATTGCTGTTTCTCTCGCTGCTGCTTGCTTTTCTGACCGCTAAGATCAAATACCAGACATACAGCAAGCAATATGCGCTGAATGCATACCGCCGCAAACTGACCTCAGCCCTTGCGCACGACCTCAAAACGCCGCTTGCAGCCATCTCCGGTTATGCCGAGAATCTGCTGGAAAGCACCCACGCCGAAAAGCACGCACATTATGCCAATGAGATCATGCAGACCACAGCCCACATGGATCATATCATTGCGGATGTGCTTGCACTTGCAAAGCTCGAAGATGCGCAGACCGTGAAAACCGAACCGATGGATCTGAATGCCGTGGCAAAGGATACATTTGCCCGCATGCAGGATGAAATGGATGCGCGTGCGATCACGGTGCAATTCAGCGGCACATACAAATGCGAAGCCAATCCCCGCATGATGACCAGAGCCATCGAGAATCTCGCTGCAAATGCCGTGCGCTATACACCGGAAAGCGGCTGCATAGATGTCATCGGGCAAGACCGTTTCTTCCGCATCTCAAATGACGCAGATACGGAGCAAATCGCAGATGCAGAAGCACTTTGTGAGCCGTTTGTCAAGGGCAATGCTGCACGCGGCGGCGAATCCGGCAGCGGACTGGGACTTGCGATTGTCAAACAGATCGCAGAGATCCATCATCTGCAATTCACTGTCAAAACAGAAAACGGCAAATTCATCGCAGAACTCAAGCCCATGAAATAATGGTTTCCATGCAAAAAGCGCCGCAGCATCCGATCAAACGAATGCTGCGGCGTTCCCCGTTTCCCTATCTTTTGCAATTTTACAGGTATTGCACAAGCTCTTTGCGCACGCCGTCCAGCCGCGGGTCTTTCAAGCCGAAATGCATGCCTTTCCAGCACCAGACTGCACGCGCAATGCCATAGCGTTCAAACATTGCATGGATCTTCTTGAACCATGCCAGCGTACCTTCCGGCGATACAAACTGGATCACGCCGTATTCGCCGCAATAAAGGGTCGTATGCTCCTGCTCCGCCTTGGCGAGTGCGGGCGCAAACAATTTCCCGAAGTATTCGGCATCCACGCCGCTGTCCTCGAAGTTCATGCGAGCATCCGGATCAATTGCTTCCGTCCACGTTGCCCCCTGATGCGTATAGAGCAGCGGGTCATAGCAATGGAAATTATAGAGCACACGCGCATCATGGGGTTTTTCCAGTGCGGGCACCGTTTTCACGCTGTTATTGTCATAGCTGCCGACGAGAATGATGCTGTCCGGTGCATATACACGAATGCGCTGAATGCAGTTCTCAGCGATCCGGTTCCATGCCGTGATAAAATCCGCATCGGTGACCTCATTGAGCAATTCGAAGATCACCTGTTCATGCATATGTCCGTAACGCTTTGCGAATGCTTCCCAGAGCACATAAAACATTTCCTGATAGTTCGCATTCTCGAAGAAACCGCTTTCATGCTCACCCTGATCGAACGAAAAACCGGCAGTTTTATGCAGATCGAGCACGACTTTCAAGCCATATTGTTTTGCGAGCGCCAATGCACGATCCAGTCTGGCAAATCCATCCGGGATCAGCGATCCGTCCTCACGCTGGAACAGGTTATAATCCACCGGGATCCGCACATGGTCAAATCCCAATGCAGCAATTTCGGCAAAATCCGTTTCGGTGATAAACGTATCCAAATGCGGCTGACTGTAATCACACTGCGACATCCATCCGCCAAGATTGACACCCTTGCAAATATTCATCTGATTCAGCATTTCGAATATCCTCCATCAGTTTTTTTCTTGATTGTATCATAATTTCGCATGCCTTTCAGTCAGCTATATATCCTTCTTGTCATAAATTTGACCTATCCGATTCGATAACGCAAATCGGATAGGTCATTTTGAAATCAATAGAATGTTGCGATCTCCTGCTCAGGCGGTTCTGCATCGGTGATCTTCTGAATCATCATCATCGGGACATTCTGATGCTTCAGATACCGCTTCTGCATTTTGATCTGTGCAGTCACATTGACCCAGCAATTCCGCTTGGGCATATGTGCAGAATCGGTCTGTGCAGCGATCCAGTAAAACTGCGTATCTTCAATGCAGCAGGTCATGATCTGTCTGCCGAGCGCAAAGGTATTCTTCGGAAGACGGCTGTTCGGCACAGCCATCGCCTTCACGGTGATGGTCTTATCTGCATATTTCCCCGGATCATCCATCATATCACGGAACCAGAGTGCAAAATCGCGGTCTTCAATGACGATCTCATCCGCTTCAATATCAAACGGCAGCGGATCTTCGAGATCATCAAACACCACTTCGCCGTCCGGATGCTCATAATAGATCTGGCAGCGGCGGTTGAGTGCGCGCACAAGCTGATGATATTCATCCGGTTTTGCGTCCTTTGCAAAGCGGTTGAAATAGACCAGCTCGCAGACATCCAGTTTATCTGCAACGAGATTGCGCATATTGCCGTTATAGATCAAAAATGTCGATGCATCGGCGATCAGTACGACCTGATAGAGCATCCAGTCATCGGGCGTATTCTGGATGAGGTCAGCCACCTGCCACATTCCGTTATACTCAATGATAACACGCTCTGCACCGGTTTCCCTGACCAGCGCAGAGAGCTTTTCCGGATTCAGATCGGATTCTTCCTCAATCACATGGATCGTGACATCCTTCTGCGCGATCCGTTCCAGATCATACTCCGCTTCACCTTCTTCGCACACAAGGATCAGTGTACGCTCACCGGTTGCGAATTTCGGGTCTTCCATTGATTCCTGAATAAATTTTGTCTTGCCTGCTTCCAGAAAGCCCAGAAACAGGTAAACAGGAATCACTTCTTCTTCACGATTCGGCATATTTCAGCTCCTTATTCTGCACCAAACAGTGCGGCAACGGCAGCTTCGTTCAGCTTGGAACCGATCACGCAGATTCTGCCTGTCGTTTCCGCGCTGCCTGTACGGACATCCGGTGTACCGGGAACGTAATCAAAATGGATCCACTGACCGTTCTCACCTGCAACAATGCCCTTTGCACGCAGCACAATGCCATACGCATCTTCCTGTGCAAGTGCCTGAAGCGCTTCTGTGATCTGCGCCTGTGTGAACTGTTTTGCAGTCTCAACGCCCCAGCTTGTGAACACCTCATCTGCATGGTGATGGTGATGATCGTGGTGATCGTGGTCATGATCGTGGCAGCCGCATGTGCAGTCGGGGCCGTGGTCATGATGGTGCTCATGTTCATGATCGTGGTCATGCTCATGGTCGTGCTCATGGTCGTGCTCATGATCGTGATCGTGCTCATGCTCGTGCTCATGGTCGTGCTCATGATGATGATGCTCGTGTTCATGCTGTGTTTCAGCAAGGAGCGTTTCCAAAGTCTGCTCCAAAGTATCCTTCCGCGTCATCGCTTCGATCATCTGCT
>DMBA01000002.1 GCA_003446315.1 Ruminococcus sp.
AGCAGGGAGAAAAAGTCAATCAGAAGGAATCAAAATCCGCCTGTCCGGCTTTCCAATGGGAAGGATTTTGTTTCGGGAAACCCGATAATCTTCCTTATTATCGTAAGAAAGAAGCACTCAAGCACCAGCATCTCCCTGCTGTCACAGATGCGAAAGAGGGGCTTTTCCGAGCATCAAAGCACTCGGAAAAGCCCCTTGTTTCCCATCATAATCAGGTTCAAAAAATAAGAGTATAATAAACCACGTCTCATAATAACCATCAGCTCCACGCAAACCAATCTGTGTGAAGCTGATGCCTTTTTACATGGAAAATGGAATCATATTGAAAAAGCCTCCGAACTATGCTATACTGAAAGTGAAAAAATATTTTCATTTTAGGTGTTGTATTTTTGCGTAAATCTCGTTCTTATATATGAAGGCGAGCACGAAGGGCGGTGGGAGCCATGAATGATCAAGCAATCATATCACTTTTTGAACAGCGAAATGAGCAGGCAATATCCGAAAGCAATCAGCAATACGGAGCGCTCTGCCGGTCAGTTGCGCGTGATATTACCGGTAATGATGAAGATGCAGAGGAATGTCTGAATGATGCGATGCTTGCAGCATGGAATGCGATCCCACCCGCTAAGCCCAAGAACTTCTGCGCTTACCTATTGAAACTGGTTCGCAACGCTGCACATGACCGTTATCGTGCTGCCCACACGATGAAACGCAATGCAGCCAATATTGCAGGTTCCATTGATGAACTTGCAGAGATTATTCCGGACAGAGGTGATGTGGTCGATGAAGTTGAACGCCGCGAGATGCTTAATGCGGTCAATGCCTTTCTGAAAGAATTACCGCAAAGGCAGCGTGATCTGTTCGTTCGGCGTTATTGTTATGCGACCGATATTGCAGCTCTTTCCAAAATGTTTCATATGACAGAAAGTCATGTGACAATGACGCTGTCCCGTCTGCGAAAAAGGCTGCAAAAGCATCTGAGAAAGGAGGGATTGCTGTGAATCCAACTACATTTTCAGAACTGCTGAACGACATCTCGGACGAATACATCGCATCTGCTGCAAATCCGCACAGCAAGCCCATTCACTGGTATCAGGTTTCTGCGGTTGCTGCTTGTATCGTCCTGATGATCTCGGCAGTGATTTATCCGAAACTGCGGATGCAGACACCGGAAATCACAGAGCCGCCCGAATCAGCGGCAGAAGTCATCACATCAACGACAACTGCTCCTGAATTGGCAGAATATACTGGAACACAAACCGCAACCGCACCGATTCAGACAACATTCGATTCTGTGACTGTTACCGCGAACACAACAGCATCTGTTACAGGCTCGGCTGTTGTTACTGAAACAGGTACCCAGACTGTAACAGAACTGCCTGAAACCGATGCTCATACCAAAACTGAACCTACTAAGGTTGAGCAACCTGTCAACACTGAACAGCCGCACACCGTTGTTCCTGCTATTACAGAATTCACACAACCTGTGACAACCGAACCGCAGCCTGTGACATATGAGTTTCCGTTATGGAAAGGGCGCGTTCAACATCCTGAATCAGTTCCGGAGGAACCAACGCCAATGATTTCCGTCAGGTTCAGAATCTTTCCTGACGATGTGGATGAATTTTTGCCAGGAACGAACAGTGACAATGATTACTTGCTTAATGCATACGGTATACCGGCAGAATACGATCTGACACAGCATCAATGCCTGCTGATTGAACTGGATGCATATATGTATCAGGATGCAACGGTGATCGACGGTGAATATATGAACAATGGATTGCATCTGAAGATCGCGTGTTTGCCGGATACACATCATGACAATTCTGTGATCCATTTTGCACTGCCAATTCCGGATGATCTTATACTTGAACCGGAAAACTGCACCGCAGACTATTTGATTCTGACCGATGAAACTGAATATCAGGCACTCGTGACAGACAGCCTGACAATCGAATTACATGAACAGGAGGGATTACAATGAAAAAGCGTATAAGATTTGCAGCGATGCTTACAGGTGCTATGCTGCTTTGCAGTGCGATTCCTGCGGCACCGGTTTCCGCTGCTGAAACAACCGCCGTGATTCCGCTGTACTGCTGGGGCACTGCGGACGGCAGCGAGTTTCAGGATATGACGCTGCTGGATGACAAGGGGATGTTTGCGTGGATCCCGCACGGCGAGTGCATCGGAACATCCGATAACTATCAGGTTTTTACCTATCACTATTCGTTTGACCGCGAAGAAACATGGACTGATCTCGATACCGGCGAAACGATCACGGAAATGCGTCACCGTGAGGGCGATCCGGTCTATGCGGTCTGTCCGCGGGAGAATGTTCTGCGGATCGTACTGCGGAAAGATATTGATCACGATGAAGCAGAACAGAAAATGTATGAGATACTGGAGAAACACTATCCCGGAATTACTGAGTTTTCTCAAACCACAAGTCCCGAAACACCTAAGAGATATTACGTTTATCAGGTTCAGGACGGCGTGCCTGATCTTGAATGTTACTATGATCTTGTTGACAACAGCAAGAGGTTTCCGACAGAGGAAGCCAAAACTGCCGGTGTTCCGGAAATCGCTGACGGCATTCTGCATGACCTTGCAAAAGCCGGACTGATCTCTGAATTTTACACATGGGGACAGACTGCAAATTATCAGGAGATCTGGAATACTTATCCCACAGCATATTATCCCACAAGCCAGAAATGGAACAGCGATTATACCGCACTGGAGGATGTGACATATGACTGGACAGCGATTGAGGCGTGGGTGCAGGAGCATCATCCCGAATGTGAATTTGTCCGTGCTGCGCTCGAAGATACGGCGCTTGCCAAAAAGATCGGATACTATGATTATGGACAGGACAAAGCGTACTATAATGACCGGAATGAGATGTACGCCGTGATCCCGCCGGACGGCACAGCCTACCCGGAGCATTTTGCAATCGCCGCAGAGCTTTACGAACAATTCGGTCTGGCAGCAGAATGGGGGTGTCCGGAATCCGCCGCCGAATCGCCGCTGATCGGACAGAATGCGCTTGCAGTTGCCGGCGATGTGACACTTGACTGCTCGATTGATGTCTCGGATGCAGTTCTCCTTGCGCGCTTCTGCGCAGAGGACAGCACAGCCGTCATCACCGATCAGGGCATTCAAAACGCCGATGTGAACAAAGATGGCAATATCACACTGGATGATGTGACCGTGATTCTTCGCA
>DMBA01000230.1 GCA_003446315.1 Ruminococcus sp.
CTACAACGACTACAACGACTACAACTACGACAACGACTACAACCACTACGACTACAACTACGACTACAACTACGACAACGACTACGACTACAACGACAACAACGACTACGACTACAACCACAACGACTACGACTACAACCACTACGACTACAACCACTACGACTACAACAACCACCACAACGACCACTACGACGGAACCCGTCCGTGTGGATTTCGGCTGCGACTTGAATCACGATAACCGCGTCAACATCGCAGATGCCGTGCTGCTCTCTAAACTCCTCACAGAATCGCCCGATCTCAAGCCGTCTGCCGGATTCCTGTTCCCGAACGCCGATCTCGATCATGACGGGCTGTATACCGTTCGTGATCTGATCTACTTAATGCAAAATATCCTTTCATAAAAATAAAGGACATACTGCGAAAAACAGTATGTCCTTGCTTTTTTACGGTTCGCTTTCAGCTGTAAGTGACCGGCGCATCAAATCCGATGATGCCGATATAGCTCTTGCCCGGATTTACTTGCAGTTCCGCACCGTCTGCCTGATAGACACGGATCGGTGCCGTTTCCGATTCCTTGCGCCATGTGATCGTCTGCATGCCGCCGTTTGCTGCATAATAGCCGGTGCCTTCCGTCAACGCAACATCCATCAGATAATTATCCTCACGCGGATGGATATCTGTTTGCAGGATGAATACATTTTCAAACGAAAGCTGATTGCCGGTGTGCTGGTCGATCTGCGGGCTGCCGGAATGCTGTTTCAGATAAACACCTTTCTCTGCATCATATGTAAATGTGCTGAAATACGCACTGGAAAAACGAAGCGACACTGTTGTTGCCGCGATCTCCGAAGGCGTGAACTGTGCATCTTCTGATACAAACCGGAACATCGGATCCTGATGCGCTTCATCACGTTCTTTCCGATAACCGGATGCTTCCAGATATTCGCCGAGCTTTGCGCCGTCCAGATATCCGGTGTGCTCTGAGGCGTACTTTCCAAGCCGATCACTGTCACGGAAGAAGATTCTTCCGAACAGGCTGCCGCCGTCCAGATGGTCTATGCCGGTTCTGTTCAGCGTGTCCAGTGCGATTGTTTTATCGGTGCCCCAGTGACAGTAAAATGCATCCATTCCGAGGCATAAGATCGGGTAATAATACCGGCAGCTTCGCACGGAACAGACATTCGGAACACCCTGATAATCTGCGTAAACTGCCATCATGCGCGTGATGCCGCCTTCTACCGGCAACTCATAAAGCAGATCTGCGGCTTCAATGCCGTATTGCGGAAGCGCTGCCTTAATATTGTTGACCATGACCGCAACCGGTCGTTTTCCCGCTGCACGCTCATTCATAGACGTTGTTCCGGTCAGTGGATTAAAAATCAGATTCACCGGTTCCGGCGGAACAGTTGTCTCTGTGACCGCTTCTGTCGGAACAGTCGTGTCACTGACGGTTTCTGCCACGACAACGGTCGTTTCAGCAGTTTGCTCACTGACGACTCCCGATTCGATTTCGATCGGTGTGCCGCAGCCGGTCAATAAAAACATCAGGATCAAACTGATCGTGCCAAACTTTTTCTTACTCACCTTTTTGGTTTTCCTTTCTGTTTTTTTCATCAACATTCACTATTATACCACAATCCGTCCTAAAATGCAATGGGTAAACACAATTTTCAGAATGGCTTAATGAATCATCAGAAAATACGCCGCCTGACGCTTTTTCTTCGTCAGACGGCTGTGTTCAGGTATCCCGCAGAGCGCTTTTCGGGATACTTTTTTCCAGAACTGTAATCGGTAAATCATCCGGTTCAGGTAAATCAGATACCGTTTTGCTGTGATCTTTGTTTCGCTGCACTTCTTCTTTCGGCAGGATCTGTTTTTCAGACATAGAATATGGTTTCTTGTGCTTTCCCATTTGTTCACCCCCACGCTTTAACTTATGTCAAACTGAGCCGTTTATGCATCGGAACATACAAAAAGCGCCCTCTGCTGGTGCAAAAGACGCTTTCTACTGTATTGTTATTGGTTTTTGCGGTAAATAATCATAAGTCCTTTCAACAGCAGATCTTCATCCAGAATGATCTCCCGTTTGCAGTATGGGATGATCTTTCCGGCATTGCCGCCTGTTGCAACGACCGTACACGGTTCGCCAAGCTCCTCTTCTATGCGTTCGGTCACGCCGTCAATTGCACCGGCGGTACTGTAAATGATGCCGCCCTTCATGCAGTCAACTGTGTTCTTGGCTATGATTTTTTTCGGCGGTGACAAAGAGATCATCGGAAGCTGCGAGGCACGGCTGGAAAGCGAATCCAGCGCAACCCGTACTCCCGGAATAATCAAGCCGCCGAGAAATGTCCGGCTGCGATCCACAACAGAAATAGTTGTTGCTGTTCCGAGATCAACTGTTATCACTGGGCAGGCATACAGGGATGATGCTGCAACAGCATCTGTTACACGGTCACTGCCCAGTCCGGCAGGATTATCTACCCGGATCTTTAATCCGGTTTTGATGCCTGCGCCCACGATCAGCGGATCTTTTCCGATCATTCGCAGCAGCGCTTCCCTTACCGTTTGTGTGACCGGCGGAACAACGGATGAAAGAATACAGCCATCAAACTGTGCATGCAGCATACCGTGCAGCTCCAGAACATTCCGGATCAGAACGGTGTATTCCAGACCGGTTGAAAAGTGTTCTGTGGAAAGACGCTCCGTAAACAGGAACTGCTCCCCTTCAAAACATCCGACAACAATGTTCGTATTGCCGATATCAACTGCAAAAACCATATCAAACGCTCCGTATCAGTTTTCCTTGGATTCTTTATTCAGCGGCAGAATATGTGCCTGATAAAGTGCAGTGCCTACACCGCCGCTGATGACTGTGGATACGATCATTTCTACAACAGCATTGATGCCGACGAACAGGCAGATGAATACGATCGTACCGGTAAAGGTCTGCGACTGTCCTTTTGCCTCGAACAGATCCTTGATATAGTCCGTTTTGCCGAACAGCAGCACGAGTGCGCTCATAAAGAAAGCAGTATTGAAAAATGCGGAGCAGAAGCCCGTGATAAAGCTGGATGTACGGAAGCCGATCTTTTTTGAAAGTCCCTTGTGAATCAGACCGATCAGAAAACCGTCCAGTGCACGCGGTACAAAACGCTGAATAAACGCGAGAAACGGATTGATGGAGACAAGCGTTGCGCCCATACCGCTTGGTACGCCGATGCCGAAACACTGCAAAAAGCTGAGAATGCCGAATACAGATCCCATGGCAAGTCCGCCTACAGGTCCGAGTGCGATTGCAGCAATTGCAACCGGGATGATGTTGAGCGTGATCGACAGCGGCCCGATCGGAATTGTGCCGATCGGCGCGAATGAGAACAGCACGAGTATGGCTGTCATCAGTCCGAGAATCACGATCACTTTGGTGTTGGTTTTGTTTTGCGCTTTCATAATATTCCTCCTAGTTGTTATCATTCCCCGAACGGGGATACAATACAGCAACACTATCATAGCATAAAATCACGCAAAAGTAAACAAAAATCAGAAAATTTGGAGTTTTTGAAAAATGCACTTCCATTTTTGCGCAAAAAATGGTATAATTAAATGGAAGTCCCGTTTTCGGGATAATTCTTTTCAAACGGAGGGTTATCAAATGCTGAAAGGAAAAACCGCCGTCATCGGTGTGACAGGAAGCATCGCTGCTTACAAAATTCCGAATCTTGTCAGAATGCTCACAAAACAGCACTGTAATGTGCAGGTTCTGATGACACAGAATGCTACACAATTCATCAATCCGATTTCTTTTGAATCCCTGACCGGAAACAAGTGCCTGATCGACACCTTTGACCGTAATTTTCAGTATAGTGTGGAACATGTCGCACTTGCAAAACAGGCAGATGTTGTGATGATCGCACCCGCTTCTGCCAATGTGATCGGTAAAATCGCCGGCGGTATTGCAGATGATATGCTGACAACAACTGTCATGGCGTGTACCTGCAAAAAGATCATTGCTCCCGCTATGAACCATAATATGTACCATAACCCTATCGTGCAGGATAATCTCAAAAAGCTCGCTTCCTATGGCTATGAGATCTGCACACCGGATACCGGAAGACTCGCAAACGGCGACATCGGCGACGGCAGAATGCCAGAGGAAAAAGTGCTTTATGCCTATATTCTCCGCGAAATTGCACGGGAAAAAGATCTTGCCGGTAAAAAAGTGCTTGTCACGGCAGGTGCGACCCGTGAACCGCTGGATCCTGTCCGGTTTGTGACCAACCATTCTTCCGGAAAAATGGGATTCGCTGTTGCACAGGCTGCAATGCTGCGCGGCGCGGATGTTACCGTCGTTGCTGCCCATACAGATGTAGAACCGCCGCTGTTCGTCGAAACAGTACCGGTTGTTTCTGCGGAAGATATGTTCCGGGCGGTCACAGAACGGGCTGCTGATGCGGATATTATCATCAAAGCAGCCGCCGTTTCGGATTATACGCCGCTCTCCGTTGCAGATCAGAAAATCAAAAAAGCGGACGGTACTTTTACCATTGAGCTGAAACGCACAAAGGATATCCTGAAATATCTCGGCGAACATAAGAAAGACGGTCAGTTCCTGTGCGGTTTTTCAATGGAAACTGAGCATGTTGCGGAGAATTCCAGAAAAAAACTCGTATCCAAAAACTGCGATATGATCTGTGCAAACAGTCTTCGGACTGCCGGTGCAGGATTCGGAACGGATACCAATATCCTGACGCTGATTACCGCAGACAGCGAAAAGGAACTTGAGATCATGTCAAAAGAAGAAGCTGCACATTGCATTTTCGACCGTATCCTCGAAATGCAGCAGGCAAATACCACGGAAGCATAAAGAAAGCGTCCGAAAGATGGTGAATCCCCTCTTTCGGACGTTTTTTATTCATATCAGGTTGTTGCAAAAAGCATTCTTTTCATGATTGCAAGGTCTGTTCCGTTCAGTTTTCCGTTGCCGTCCCAATCAGCATTTGCCCAAGCAGGCAGCTCTGTGCGTGTACCAAGCAGATATTGTTGCAGCATCTCTGCATCACGCGGTTTCAATGTGCCGTCATGATCCACATCACCCATGACCATCCATTCAAATACATCCGTTACATCACAGACCGGAATCGTTTTGACCGTTCCGCCGGCAGATATGACCGTTACTGTATATGAACCGATCGTTTGGCTGTCTGCTTTGGAGATCGTGTAGGTGTCAGCAGTCGCTCCGGCAATCGCTTTACCGTCGTGATACCACTGATAAACCGCCGGTTCTGCTGCATCTGTTACAATTGAAAGCGGCAGACTGTCCTGCTCAAACAGCGCAGCGGTACGCTTCGCCGTATACACCGGAAAATCGCCTGTTAATGTGTAAGCATCCGTCCGTACATCACTGAGCAGTTTCCATTCATTTGCACTGTCTTGCAGAAAATACCGCACACCGGTTATGGTTGTTCCGAGCGAAAGTCCCATCACTTCCCCAAGCGGAATCCGGAATTCAACCATGCCTTCACTGTGCTTTTGCAGGCAGCCGACCGGTTCACCGTGATTAAAGTAAATATAGCCGTTGCTTGCATAATACAGCCAATAGCTTTCGCCGTTTTCTTCGTTCTGAAACTGGATATTATGGACTTCTGCATCTGCTTTTGCATCATAAAGCGCTGTCAGATACAAGTATTGCTCATCATTATACAAGTATAGCTTGCCGCTGGTCGATTCTGCGGCGAACCGCGCTTCCGATACCTCATCCGGATTTGACACGACACCGTCTGTGACTTGCAGCCCGTTTTGTGTATATAATGTGCAGTCACCGGTTTCTCCGAATGTCTGACACGCTTTCTGCTGCGGGTTGTTGTTCTCTTTGATTGTGACGGTTCCGAGATAATTTGCACCAAGCCCTGCATTCCAGATATCAGGATTTGCAAATCGTACTGAGCGTGCTGCGACCTGTTGAACCGGATTCTCACCGACAGACAGCTTGTAATATACATTCCACTCTCCCGGCTCCAGACTGCCCGGTAATTTCAGAATCTCTGTATTCTGCGTCACTTTACAGGAATACCATTGACGGGAATCCGCCCGCAATTCCGTCCGGATGTAATTACCGTCCTTTTCCAGCAGGATCTCCGCCTTCTGCTTCCGGATCGGATTTGCAAATCCTGTGTTTTCTACGGAAAACCGCAGCGGCAGATAACCGCCCTGTTCTGCCGTTTCCGGCATCTCTGCTTTTCGGATCACAAAGCGGTATCCAAGATGATCCCGCATGAATTTCTTGACGTTTTGCCCGTAATATGCACGGTTGTCTGCGCCTTCAACATCATATTCTGCACCAAACGTGTAATCCTGATACAGATTGAAAATATTCGAGTTGATATAGCTGAGATGCGTTTTATACATCTCCGGAATCGCATGCTCCGGCAGATAAGTGTCATATTCTTGCGCAAATTCCAGATTTCCGGAAAATTCGCCGCCAAAATAACTGGTCAGCGACTGATTCCCAAGCCATGTCGTTTCTTTTTCACGATTCGAATATGTTCCGAGATCGCTGTCTGAGCCCATATAGCCGTCATCATAAAGCCCGACTCTCGCTGCTTTGCTTCCCGGTTCCGAAATCCAGTCGCCCAGTTCTTTAACGTCGATTCCTGCCCATTTTGCAAAGATATTCGGTGTGCGGACTGTGACCGGGATCGGATCGGGAACAATATCCAAAAGCAGATCCAGCAGTTCTGCTTTTTGCTCCAGCGAACAGTATTTTCCGCCCCATTGTTCGCCGTAACAGCCGACAAATCCGCTTTCAACATACATCAGAATATCCTGATAGTCCGTCAGCAGACCGCTGTCTGCAATCTGCTGAATATGCTGCTTCATCAGATCAAATGTCGCCGGTTCCGGATTGGGTGTGCCGTCATCATCATACCGGAAACGCAGGGCAATGGTGCTGCCGTTGCGCCGGCAGTTTTCAAATGTCCCGCGCAGTCCTGCAAAAAATGTATCATCCAACGGATAGTCTGTGCCGGGGGTATAATTGCCGTCCGCATCTTTGGTGCCGTTTTCTCCGGATGAGAAGGCGCCGATATCTATAAACATCAATACCAGAGCGCCTGCCGGATTCTTGACTTCTGTTTTGCCTGGTGCACAGCGATACCACAGTGTTGTTGTATAACCCATGCCGGGATTCAGCACGGTTTCAGTCGATTCCTCATATGAGATGCCGGTATCACGCATCTGTACCGCTGCTTCTGCACTGTGCGGTGCCTGCGTGATCCATAACATGCCAAGCAGACTCGCTGTAAAAACTGCCTGGATCTTCCTTGCGAATTGCTTCATATTTCCCTTCCTTTCTATCCGGTTTCATACGGAGACTATGATAGTCTGATTATAACATAAAATGTGGAAAAAAGCAACAATTTTCGCCTAATTTGCATATGCGTATCCGGTGA
>DMBA01000355.1 GCA_003446315.1 Ruminococcus sp.
TACTGTGAAAAAGTGGGAATTGCAGCGCGTGTGAAACCGAATGAGAACAGCCGCCGCATCCTGACGCTGCAAGTCAGGGCGGCTGAAAATACAACATGTAAAGCAATCGAAAAGGAGTGAAGTATCGTTGGGAAAAAATCGTGGCGTACTGACCTATGTGATCGTCGTACTGATTTTTGTGATCGCGGTATGGGCATTGCTGCCGGCATTGGCAAGTAATTCTCACACCGTCAAGTATTCTGATATCATGGCGTATTTCGACGAATATCAGGTGACGGAATATACGCTGGATCTCGGAAGCGGCGAATTGAAGTACGTTCTTGAGGGTGAAGAAAAAACACATATTTACGAGGTTCCGAATGTATCCTTGTTCCTTCAGGATACAGAGAATTACCGTGAGGAATACAACGAACGGCATCCGAAGGCAGAGCTGTCACAGGATTATTTCAAGGTGACGGACAATTCATGGATGCTGACAGTCGTGCCGACGGTCATTCTGATGGTCATGGCGATCGTGCTCTTTGTCGTGATGTTCCGGCAGGCAAACGGCGGCGGCAAGATCAATTCGTTCGGCAGAGCGAATATCAAAGCGGCACCCGGTTCTGCGAAGAAAGCAACGTTTGCAGACGTAGCGGGCGCGGACGAAGAAAAAGCAGAGATGGCAGAGATCGTAGACTTCCTGAAGAACCCGAAGAAATACGATGACATCGGTGCAAGAATCCCGCGCGGTGTCCTGCTGCTTGGCCCCCCCGGTACCGGTAAAACGCTGCTTGCAAGAGCAGTTGCGGGCGAAGCGGGCGTTCCGTTTTTCCCGATCTCCGGTTCTGATTTTGTGGAAATGTTTGTCGGTGTCGGTGCAAGCCGTGTGCGTGATTTGTTCGAACAGGCAAAAAAGCATGCACCTTCGATCGTTTTCATTGATGAGATTGATGCAGTCGGCAGACACAGAGGCTCCGGTCTGGGCGGCGGACACGATGAACGTGAGCAGACGCTGAACCAGCTCCTGGTTGAAATGGACGGCTTTACCGATAAGGAAAGCGTCATTGTGATCGCAGCAACGAACCGCCGCGATATCCTTGACCCTGCATTGCTGCGTCCGGGACGTTTTGACCGTCAGATCACGGTCAATTATCCGGATGTCAAGGGCAGAGAGGAGATTCTCAAGGTGCACAAGGGCAAGAAGCCGATCGGCCCGGATGTGGATTTCCACGATCTTGCGAAAGATACGCAGGGCTTCACGGGTGCAGACCTTGAGAACCTGCTGAATGAAGCTGCGATTCTTGCAGCGCGTGCAAACCGCAAGGCGATCACAGCAGCAGATATTGACGAAGCAACAATGAAGGTCATTTCCGGCCCTGAGAAGAAGTCGCATATTCCGACTGCACGGGATAAGCGGATCACGGCATTCCACGAAGCAGGTCACGCCGTAACAGCGTATCATCTGGAAACGCAGGATCGTGTGCAGCAGGTGAGTGTTGTGCCGCGCGGTATGGCAGCCGGTATGACATGGACACGGCCGGATACAGAAGACACCCACATGAGCCGCACGAAGCTGCTGGAAACCATCGTGATGATGATGGGCGGCAGAGCCGGCGAAGCGACCGCACTGGACGACATTTGCACCGGTGCATCGAATGACATTGAGCGTGCAACGAAGCTGGCAAAGAACATGGTGACACGCTGGGGTCTTTCGGAGGAGCTTGGCCCGGTTGCATACGGCTCAGAGAATGACGAAGTATTCATCGGCAGAGATTACGGTCATGTCCGTGATTATTCCGAGGAAGTTGCTGCAAGAATTGATGCAGAGGTGCGCCGGATCGTAGAAGCCGGATATGAGCAGGCGCTGCAAATTCTGAAAGCACATCGGGATCAGTTGGATGCGCTGGCAGAGTTCCTGCTGGAGTATGAAAAGGTGAATGAGCAGGAATTCCTGCAAATCATGAATGGCGAATTGACGGTAGAAAGCCGCAAGGCAGAAGAAGCCGCCAAAGCGCCGATGATGACCGAGAATCCGCTGATCGAGGAGAAAGCGGAAGCAGAGGCAGAATCTGCATCTGAGACTGTCACACCGGCAAAACCGGACGAAGCAGAAACACCTGATTCGGAAGGGGAAGCAACTGAACAATAAGTGTAAAAAGCCCGCATGTCGGAAAGAAACGACATGCGGGCTTTTGTGATATATGGCGTATGGCAAACCTAAGCGAATAAAAGAATCCCCTTCACATGAAGTTGCTGCATTCCACATGTGAAGGGGATTACGACGAATCCGGAAAACGGGAAATGCCGAGAGAAATTACTGCGGCAGCGAATTCCAGAAGATGACGTAATTCGAGAGGAACGATGTACTGCCGGAACTGCGTACAGTCTGTGCGGCAGTGCCGAAATCGTTCATAGCATTTTCATCGGCAGCTTCGGTGGTATACTCCGTGGTTTGGAAGCGCTGCAAGATGCCGGCCCGCACGATGGCAGAAATGGCAAAGGTACTGAGCACGACAGTACCGATCGCGGCAGAAATGATAATCAGCCAAACCGTTCGCTGTTGATGTGCATGCTTGTCTCTCTGTAATTGTTCTGTAGTGTCGGAATCCTGAATTATTACCCCATTTGTGTGTTTCATAGTACGCCCTCCCATAGAAATTAAGTGTTGCGTCAGCAGGCAGATCCGAAACCGGTACGAATGGATCCACTGCGAGTGAGATGAATCAGCGGCAATTTTTTTATTGTATCAATCGCCTCTATAATATAAGACAACTTTCAGAGGAAAATGTTTCATAAAAAATAAAATATTTTTTATTTAACTTAAATCTGTGATAAGGAGATGACAAAAATATCAAAAAGATTATAT
>DMBA01000048.1 GCA_003446315.1 Ruminococcus sp.
TCAATAGAAATGCTATGGCGAAAAACTTCTATATAAGCGCAGTACTTAATCTGCCGCAGCCATTCGTGCAGCGTTTCGCCTGTCACCTGATATGCCATCAGAAACGTTCCGGAATATCCGTCTTGCAAAATCGAAAAAAATTTTTTGGAAAAATGTAATCCGGCAGATGTTTTTTGTGTCTATATAGATTGAGGGGCAAACAGTGTATTCTGTGAACGCTGTTTGCGGACGATTTGTGATCGCCTCCTCTGTGTAGAGAACTTGTGTTTCTCTTATGCATCTCATATTGGACGATCCTGTTTTTTGCAGAATTGTTCCCCCTTGCCCGTCATGCGGGACGCACCTTGTTTTGCATTCGATCCTGAATGTAACGCAGGGTGCTTTTTTTTTCGATCAAGAACTTTTTGGCGGTGTTTCGCTCTCTGCGGAGAGCGACCGGAGGCTCCTCGCCTCTGGACTCCGCCAACTTTTGAAGAAAGTTCTCGTCAGCAAGCTGCCGAATCAAAACTTTTATTTTGACTCGCCTGAAATCCGATTTTGCAAAAAAAGACCCGATATGCAGACATCATATCGGGTTGCGAATCTATGAGACAAACAGGCGATTGTTCAGAGGATCCCGCTTGTCCTTGTGATTCAAATATAAAGGGAGATTTTCCTGAAACGCTGATTAAAGTGCGGCGTGTGCCGCGACGCGGTAGATCTCGGCAATGTCATCTGCGGACAGCTTGACAAAACCGCCCGTTCTGCCGCTGCCAATGCCGAATTTTTCTACCAGTGCCGGGATATCCGATTCCTTTGCGCCGAGTTCTGCAAAATTGATCGGCATGCCGATCTCATGCAGGAAGCGGCGGAAACAACGGATGCCTTCCAATGCCGTCTGTTCCGGCGCTGCAAACTGCATCTGGCAGCCCCAGACCCGAACAGCCATCTGTGCAAACCGCATCACATCATGCTGATATACAAATTCCATCCATGCCGGCATGATGACGGCAAGTCCTGCGCCGTGTGCACAGTCATAAAGCGCGGAAAGCTCATGCTCGATGCCGTGACTGTTCCAGTCCTGCTCTCTGCCGACTCCGACAATATTATTGTGCGCGACCATGCCCGCCCACATGATATTTGCACGGGCATCGTAATGATCCGGCTGTGCAATGACACGCGGTGTCTCTTGGATCATCGTCAGCAGTACCGCTTCACAGAGCCGGTCTGTGATCTCAACTTCTTTCGTATTTGTGAAATACCGTTCAAATACATGCGCCATGATATCCGTTGCGCCGCATGCCGTCTGATATGCCGGCAGGGTGCAGGTAAGCGCCGGATTCAGCACCGAAAAACGCGGTCTGATGTGATCTGAACCTGCGCCGCGCTTTAAGCCGTCCGCTTCCCGCGTAATGACCGAATCGCCGGAGCCTTCACTGCCGGCTGCTGCGATCGTCAGCACCGTTCCGACCGGAAGTGCCTGCTCGATCGTCGCTTTTCCGCAGTAAAAATCCCAGAAATCGCCGTCATAAGGCACACCCATTGCGATGGCTTTGGCAGAATCAATGGATGAGCCGCCGCCGATCGCTACAATGAAATCAATGCCCTCTTTCCGGCAGAGTTCGATGCCTTCATAGACCAAAGTATCCCGCGGATTCGGTTTGACTCCGCCAAGCTCCAGATATCCGATGCCCGCTTTTTCAAGCGATGCTTTGACTCTGCCGACCAAGCCGCTGCGTACCGAAGAGCCGCCGCCGTAATGCAGCAAAACTTTCGTACCGCCGTGCTTTTTTACATAAGCACCCGTTTCATTTTCCATATCCCTGCCGAATACGAATTCGGTCGGGCTCCAAAACTGAAATTGATTCATGCCAGTTCTCCTTTCAGCTTTTCATATGCTTCGATGACGCGGTCACACCATGCATCGAATTCCGGATCCGGTGTTTGCAGCTCCGGATGCGCCAGAATATGCGCGATCGTTTGCCGGATGCCCTGATCCGCCCGCACGGTCGCCTGAAATTCCGGTACCGCACGCTTGATCTTGCTGTTATCAAAATGCACGGAGATCGCTTTGTCACCGATCAGACTGCCTTCCAGATCGTAATCGCTGACGGCTGCCAGAAATTCCGATGCAATATGACATGCATGCAGCGGCATCCCGACTGCATCTGCAATGCACTGATAGATCTGATTCCATGTGACCTGTTCATCCGATGTGATATGATATGCCTGTCCGATCGCATGCACATTGCCGATCAGTCCGCAGTAACCTTTTGCAAAATCCGTATTGTGTGTGATTGTCCAGTAGGTCGTGCCGTCGCCGTGAATGATGACCGGCTTGCCTTCCATGATCCGGCGGATCACCTGCCAGCTTCCGTTTTTGCCGTGAACACCCAGCGGGACGGCGCGTTCATCATAAGTGTGGCTCGGACGGACGATCGTGACCGGAAAACCGTTTTCCCGATACTGCGCCATCAGGTATTCTTCGCATGCGATCTTATCACGGGAATACTGCCAATAGGGATTGGCAAGCGGTGTGCTCTCCGTGATGACGCTGTCGGACGGCGGTTTCTGATATGCCGATGCAGAGCTGATATATAAATATTGCTTCGTTTTTCCGGCGAATAACCGCACATCCCGCATGACCTGTTCCGGTCGGAAGCCGATGAATTCGCCGACGGCATCAAATGTTCTGCCGGCAAGTGCCTTTGCCGTTTCCGCTTCATTTGTGATATCGCAGCAGATGACCGCTGCGCCTTCCGGCAGTTCGGCTTTCCGGCTGCCGCGGTTCAGCAGTGTGACATGATGTCCCTGCAGGAGCAGCCGGCGTGTGATTGCCATGCTGATCGTTCCGGTTCCGCCGATCAGCAGAATCTCTAAGCACATAAGTCATCCTTCTTTCCTGTAAAATGAGACATTCAGCCGGAAAAGCACCCCCCTTAAACGGCATGTGCATGATCTGCACGGCTTCTCCGGCTGATTGTCTTTCGGGTGCATCGCATCGCCCCCTCTCATGCGATCCGATGCGGCAGGCAGGCACGGTTTCCGATCCGGGCTGCTTGCCTGAACAACTGTATTATACCACATTTTTCAAAAAAACAACATAGGATATGTTATGATATTCTTAACATATCCTATGCTCGATTATGTATTGCTTTTTTCATGCACAGCCTTGCGCCGCCATTGCATCGGTGACAATCCGAACTGCTGCTTGAATTGTCTGGAGAAATGGACGCTGCTGCTGTAGCCGCAGGCAGCCGCGATCTCCTCGACATTCATTGAGGAATTGTGCAGATACTGCTGCGCCTGCTCCATTCTGCTCTGGATGACATCCCCGATGCAGGTGATGCCGAACGCTTTTTTATAAAGTGCATGCAGATACGGCATGCTGATATTCAGCATTTTTGCCATGCCGTTCATATTCCAGTCTTTTCCGGGCTGCGCGTAGATCTTCCGGCGCAGATCCAGCAATTCCCGGTAATGCGGGAGATCCGGCGCTGCGGCATTGCGGTTTTCTGCAAAGATCTCTGAAAGCATTGCACGCACCAGCATCCATGCAGACTGCGTTTGTGTGCCGCGGTAATAGCTGTCCGCGATCAACTGGAAATATTGTTCCAGATTGACCTGTTCTCCGATATAAACCGGTGTATCATACTGGATGCCAAGCTCCGGATCATCCAGTTCGCTGCTCTCAAACAGCATCCAGTCATTGATATAATCGCTGCCCGCTGCACCGTAATAAAGCGGGGTGCCGCGGCGATATAGGATAAAGGTATCCGGCCCGACCCGCGTTGTTTTGTCACCGATCCGGAAAAATGCCGGTGATTTGACGTACAGCATCAGATAGCCGTCAAAGCCCTGCGGCTGTTCAAATACAAAATCAGAGCCGTGTCTGCATGAACAGCCCATCCGCTGGATCTCAAACATCTGCGGTGCCCCCTTTGCACAGAACGTTTGCCATTGCGATTATTCCCGAAACAATGTGTTTTTTCGCCTGTCTACCGGATTCTTTTCATAGCGCTTTTTTCCGATGAAGAAGCGGATGCATTTTGCCGCGGTGACCAGCAGCGCATATACGGCGGCTTCACATGCCAGACATGCAAAATCCATCGCTTCATTCTGACGCACATGTGTGATCCAGAAAAAGCGGAATCCGAACAGGATCATCAGAAGCAGGCTGAAGTGCAGCAAAAAATACAAGACCCAGAATCCGATGGAAGAACGATTGATTGCGATTTTCATGATGATTACCCCCGCAGTCTTTATTTTATCTTCTGCTTATGCGTATTATACTATATTCATGTCGAAATTGCAATAGGTTTCGGGTTTTTGTTCATAATTTGTTTACATTCTCATTTAATTGTGCGAATGAATCTGCAAAAAAAGCCGCCGGAACTGATCCGGCGGAGATTCAGGATGGAGTTTTTAAGCGCATTCAGTCTGCCTGTGCGGAGAAGCAAAGCCTCTCATCATTGCTTCTCCGGCAGACGGTGTGCAGAATTGTCCGTTCAGACATCCCCTCTCTTGATGTGAAAACGGAACTGGTTCGAATCTGCAATTGCGCCGGCGTTTACCCGTAACCGTTCGGCGCTTGCATCTTCTGTTGTCTCTATTATAGCATACTCCGGCGGAAAAGAACATAGAAAAAGCTATCATCTTTTTAACATATCCTAGGGCATTCGGCAAATATCTTCCGAGAATATGCAAAAAGAATGCGTCAGAAAAGCGGGGCGAGTGCGGCACCGGTATTCGCAATTTTCGCTGCGATCTCTGCTTCACGATCCAGATGCATCAGATAAACATGCACGCCCGCTGCACACAGCTTCCGGATGACCGGCAGCAATGCGTCGATCTGCAAGTGCACGTTGGAAGGGTAATACGCCGCTTCTGTATAGAAATATGCGCCTGCATGCAGCAGCGGCAGAAACGGCTCTGCGGTCGCTGTATCGCCGGTATAAATCACATCGGTTCCGGCGATTTTCAGATGCCACCCGAAACAGCGGTTTTCAAGCTGCGGTGCATGTACGGTCGGGACGGCGCTGCACAGCCACGGTGCGTGATAGTCCGCCGTCAGATGATAGCCTTTCGGGTCACAGCCGTCCATGCGGTCAATCAGATATTGCAGGTCTGCAAGCACTGCTTCGTTCGGTGCAATGACCGTCACCGGAATGCCAAGCACATAATATGCATAATGAATCAGCATCGGAATGCCGCCGACATGGTCGCTGTGCGGATGCGTGACCAGCACGATGATCTCCTTTTTCTGCGTGATCAGTTCCGTTTGCCGCAGCCGGTGAAATGCCGACATCGGACAATCCAGCAGCACCAGTTTTTCTGCATCCGGCGAAAAGAATGCACAGTTCTGCGCATCTGCAAATGCGGATCCGCGTCCGAGAAATTGCAGCAAATGCGCTGCTTCCGGCTTTTGATCCGAAAGCTCCATATGGCATCTGTCCCATATTTCGTCTGCATACCGGAACACGGCTTCCGTGCAGCCTGTCTGCCGGAATCCTGCATGCTGATAACAGCGCTTTGCCGCTTCATTGACCGAAAAAACACATAATTGCACGGATTTTGCTTTCGTAACCGTGCGTGCATAATGGACTGCAAGCTGCATCATTTCTCTGCCGATGCCCTGCCCGCGTCTGCTGCTGTCTGTCATGACAAATTTGAAAAAGCCGGTGTCGGTTTCCGGA
>DMBA01000370.1 GCA_003446315.1 Ruminococcus sp.
CAGCCAAACATCCGTCATCGGAGATATCCTTTTTATGCAAATCAGATTGCTCTGCCGAGGAATGCCGCACCGATGATGCCTGCATCATTGCCGAGCTTTGCAATTACGATCTCTGCGTTTTTCTCAGAATTTCTGGTATACACTTCTTTTGCGATCAGTTCTTTCACAGGCAGGAGCAGCGCATCGCCCTCATTGCAAACGCCGCCGCCGATGCAGAGGACATCGGGCTGGAAAATATTGATCGTGTTGGTGATACCCGCAGCCAGAGCCTTGATATAGAAATCCACGACATCTTTTGCAGCCTTGTCGCCCTTACGCATGCAATCGAAGGCAGTGCGTGCAGAGACTTTGCCCTGTTCTGCTGCCATCCTGCACATTTCGCTCTCCGGATGCGCGTCCATTGCTTCCTGCGTCATACGAATCAGACCGGTAGCGGAAGAATAGACCTCAAAGCAGCCTTTTCTGCCGCAGGTGCACTGCGGGCCGTCCATATTGAGCACGGTATGACCGATCTCTGCGCCGGCAAAATTCGAGCCTGCATAGATCTTGCCGTCAATGACGATACCGCCGCCGACACCGGTGCCGAGTGTGATACAGACCGCATTGGTCGCACCCTTTGCCGCGCCTGCAACATATTCGCCGTAAGCGGCTGCATTCGCGTCATTTTCAACGAATGCGGGTCTGCCGGTGGCTTCGGAGATCCACTTGACGATCGGGACATTGTGGAAATCGAGGTTATTGGAATATTCGATGATACCGGTTGCAGAATTTGCAATACCGGGTGTGCCGATGCCGATCCACTCCACCTGATCCGGAGTCAGACCGCCTTCCTTGATCGCATCCAGAGCGCATGCCGCCATATCATCCGCAATTTCCTTTGCAGGGCGCGGACGGTTTGTCTTGCGGGAAACCTTTTTGAGAATATTGTAATTCTCGTCAACGAGTCCGGCGACAATATTTGTGCCGCCCAGATCAATACCAATATAATACTTCATTTTTGAAATTCCTCCGTATTCTCACACCCGCAGGGTGTTTTTTTAATTGCAAACCGCCGGTAATTCCGGCAGCTTTGTTTGATTCCGGTCGATCCGGTGCGATTCATCCAGAAAAAACTGCGGGATCTCAATGATATTGAGATCAATTTCTATCCCGCGCTGCCGTGCGAGTTTGAGCATTGCGGTTGAGAACATATCGATCACGACGGAATAATCCCACGGTTGTCTCCGGTAATTCCGGATATATGCCGTCATCGCGCTCAGCAGGGCTGCTGCATCTCCGCTGAGAAACGCACGGTAAACATCTGCTTCCAGAATCCGCTTCTGAAACGTTATCAGATATGCCTTAAACTTTTTTTCTGCCTGATCGAGTGATTCCGGAAGCTGTGCGACAATCGCGCCTGCCGTTTCATCATCTCCGTTCAGGAAAGCTGCATACAGGTCATGCCGATCCTGTGCAAGCGCCTTTGCTTCTTCCCATTCATTCACCGCAATCAGCGTCTGTATGCAGCCCGCATCTGCCGCATAATTGGCAACCGCTCTCTCTACGGCGATATTTGTGATCTGTTCCTGTTCGGAAAGTGTGATGGCACGGTAATATGCAGCTGCCGAAAGATATGCAAAAGAGAAACAGTCTTCATTCTGTTCCTGCATATATTTCAGCTCACACTGAAACCGGTATTCATTTTGAAGCAGAAAATAGCACGTTGCACGGTCTTTGATGACCGGAATGCCCTCCGGTGTCTGCTCCGGATGCAGAAACTGTTCCACAGTCATTGCAGCAACATCCGGTCTTTCACCGTATTTTTTCTGTGCAAGCAAACTGCTTTCTGCATTTTTGATCCATTTCGGCGGCTTATATACAAGCTGTCTCATGTCTCATCTCCGTCGGGAGAAAAGCCGCATGCCTGATAGAACGCCGGATCAAACATCTCTTTGCCGTTGACTTTTGCGGCACGGATCGCCGTTTTCTGATTGAACTCAAAATCCTCGATGAGAAACGGGAGTTTTTTCCCGAACAGTTTTTCTGTAAACTGTTCTGCATGCAGTTCCATCACGGCAACCGCCGCAAGATCATAGATATGCTCTGTCATGTCATCCGCATCGTCCGGATCCTCGTCATAGCCCTGTTCCTCACGCCATTCCCGGAAGGGTTCTTCGTCGAACGAACGGAAGCTGTCATTTGCCCAGTTGACGAAATTCCACGCATTTCCGTATTTTTCAATATTTTGAGCACGAACGGTATCGGTATCATAAGCAAGCCACAGATCATGAACGGGCATTGTCAGTTCTTCATCCGCAAATCCGGAATGATACCCGATTGCAAATGCACAGACATCCTTGTCCGGAATTTCCGTAAGAATCTCTTTGAGCCATGCTTTCAGCTCGATCACGAAGGCACGGTCGGAAGCATCTTCTGTCTCCGGTTCATAGTCTTCGATCTCCTCATCGAGGTCGATCTCGTCAAAACCGGCACCGAGAAAGCTGCCGAGCATATTGCTGACACCGCTGAGCAAGCCGTTCAGACCGCCCGGTGCCGCAGCGCCGGCTTTCTCCAAAAGATTATCCACATCATCGGGCATGATGCCGCCCTGTGCGGAGATGCCTTCGAACTGTCCCATCAGCGACTGCAATCCGGGATCATGCAGCATTTGCTGCACCATAGGATTCTCCTGTGCTTCCTGCATCCGCTGTTCCAATTCTTCTTCGGACATTCCGAAGCCTTTCAAAAACTTGCTGAAATCCATTTGCTGCTCCTTTATTTTTTCGGCATCGTGCGTGTGCTCAGAATTGTGCAGC
>DMBA01000081.1:0-3941 GCA_003446315.1 Ruminococcus sp.
ATTCTGTCGGGATTATTCTTCTTGTTCTTCTTCGAAACATAGTTTCTGTTCTTGCACTCTGTGCAAGCGATTGTGATTTTCACGCGCATTTGTCGGCACCTCCTGTATTATTTTTTCCCGCAGGCTCATGTGCTGCGGAAGAAAGTTTGCCTCCCTCTTTCCGTGTTTCGCCGGAACCGGCTGCATTGCCGAAGCACAAAGGCACAGCGCCGGAAATCGGGCACAACAAAAACACCTCCGGAAAGAGGTAATAACATCATACCACAAATTTGCAGATTTGTCAAGCACCGGCGTACAATTCTGTGATTTTCGGGAATCTGAACAGTTGCACCGGCAAAGATGGGCAGCAGTTCCGTCAGAAATGCGTGCATTCAGGCTGGATCCTGCTGTTCCCGTGCCGGAAAGAGGAGTGCATAGAGGGCGGCTGTCAGGGGCACGCCGAGAAGCATGCCGGTGATGCCGAACAATCCGCCGCCGAGCGTCACGGCAGCGAGCACCCATGCAGGCGGCAGTCCGACGGAATGTCCGACGACGCGGGGATAAACAAAATTGCTTTCTGCCTGCTGCAAGACGATCAGAAACAGCACAAACCACATCACGGCTTCCGGTTTGACAAACAACAGCAGCAATACGCAAGGCACAGAGCCTGCAACGGGGCCGAGATACGGCACAATATTGGTCACGGCAATGACGGCGCTGATAAGCAGCGGATACGGAAAATGAAAGAGCAGCATGCCGCCGTAGCACAGACCGCCGAGAATGAGTGATTCCCTGCATTGTGAGCTGAGAAAGCAGGAGAATGTGCCGCAAACAGACCTGCATCCGTGCAAAAGCAGACGCAGACGGCTTCCTTCCGGCAGACGCTCGCTGAAACAGGCTCTGATCTTCGGCGCACCGGCAAGCAGATAAAGCGAAAACACTGCCCCGATCAGCACATCGAGCAGCACGCGGATCAGTGCTGCCGTCCGGTCATAGGTTTCGCGCAGCAGGGCAGGCAGCCTGTCCTGCAAAGCTGCAAAAAGCGCTTCGAGTTTTTGCGGTGAGAGCAGGCGGGCAAGCGGTGTTTGCGCATAGCGTTCGAGCCGGTGCAGGAGATTTTCGCTGTATTGGCTGAAATTGCCGGAAAGCAGCCGGACAGATGCAGCCGTCTGCGGGATCAGCACGCAAACAATACTGACTGCGATCAGCACCGGCGGCAGAATGGCACCGGCAAGTGAAACCGGCTGGATCCATCCGGTTTTGCAGCCATGCTTTTCGGCAAAGCGTGAAAAATCCGTTTTGAGCCGCAGATACGAGGGTTCCAGCATGGTCGCAAACAGCACGCCGAGCAGCAGCGGGCGGAGTGTACGCAGCAGCACGCCGCATGCATGCAGTACGCTTTGCAAATGCATCAAAACGGCTGCAAGAACCAGCAGGATGCTGCCGCCGAGCACAATGCTGCGGAACAGCGGTTCCTGAAACGGAGATCTCTGCTGCATACACAATTCGCTCCTTTCGATCAGATGCCCAGCCGGATACTATTGATAAGCGCGGCAAGTGCATTCCATGTTTCACGGTCAAGAATGCCCGTTTCCGGCAGAGATGCCGCCTTTTGCAGCGCACGCACTGCATCTGCCGTTTCCGTCTGATAGATGCCGTCCGCAGAAATGCGCGGCAGATTGCTGTAATGTCTGGCGGCGATATCGAGCAGCACCTGCACCAATTCCGTCAGTTCACCGCTGTCTCCCGATTGCAGCAGAAAACCGCCGGGCGGAAAGATCAGCAGCGGCTGCGCAGCATCGGTGATCTCATGATAAACATTCACAATCGCATTCCATGTATCGCTGTCGATCTCACCGGTGACCGGCAGCCCGTAAGTCTCCTGAAACGCCCGGACTGCCAATGCAGCATCCTCTGAGAATGTCTTTGCAGGCAGCACAATGGGGATCCTGCTGTCCCGCAGCGCGATCTGATACAGCAAAGTCAGAATCTCCTCAATATGTTCCTGTTTCTGTGCATCTGTATACAGCATGGCACATGCACGCTCCTTTCATCGCATGATATTCGGGTGATGCCGGTGCGGTCAGCGAATGACATAGCCCGGTGCCTGATACGGCAGTTTTCCGGCACCGCAGCGCATTTCGGAATAAACGCCGGTAATCAGATCCCATGTCACCGTGCCGACCTGCCCGTTTGCCGTCAGACCGTATTCCCGCTGAAACGCCTGTACTGCCGCCTTCGTCAGAGGCCCGAAATAACCGGTATCGGAAACCGGCTGGATATTCGGGTCAAAGCGTGCAATATAGGTCAGATATTGCTGCAGCAGCCGCACATTCGGGCTGGAAACGCCTTCCCGCAGCACCTCATTCGGATAAAGCCGCGCACAGGCATTCGGCGGCTCAGATGCTAAAATACCAGCATAAGCGCGGTATATATCATTCCATGTGCGCCGGTCGGCAATACCGGTTTGCGGAAGTCCGTAAGTTTGCTGGAAAGAGCGCACGGAAGCCGCCGTTGCAGCATCATAGCTGCCGGTGATGCGAATGGGCAGTACACTTTGATAGTATGCGCCGATGACCGCGAGATAATACTGAAATGCCCGCACTGCATCGCCGTAATCGCCTTCCCGCAGCGTATCGGGAAAACTGCGGCTGATCTCGCCGTAATCCAGCCCTTCGGAATCCAGTTCCGCAAGGCGTTTCACGCTGACATAGAGATACGAAAGCCGATACCATGTCGCCTCATTGACGATCCCGGTCGGTTCCAGTTCAAATACGGATTGAAACACGCGCACCGCTTCGGCAGTTTTCGCATCATAAACGCCGTCCGCATCCGGTATTTTGGGAATCGCCGGAAAATTGCGGGAGATCCGGTTCAGTTCGATCTGTATGGTCTGCACGGCATTGCTGACCATCCCGACGGTCTGTTCCGCACCGGGATAACTCGGTGCAGGTGCACGGATCTCGGCTGCCCGCACCAGATCAATATCATTGCCGTAATAGCGCTGCAAAATCTCATAAGGCACAAGCCCCTGATTGGCAAGCGCGACCGTCCCCCACTGAGAAAGCCCGTCACACAGCGTGCGGGAACCATCGCAGAAAGCGGAAAACAGCGGTTCCACGCTGCCCTGCCTGCGAATATAGGAGCGCACAAGCTCATCGCACAGCCTGCTGATGTTTTCAAACAGTTCTCTGCCGTAAACGAAAGCCTGATCGAACTGCGTGGTGCTGGTAATGTCAAACGGATACCCGCGTGACCGGTACCATTCTGTATAGATCCGGTTCAGCGCATAGGTATTGATGACGTAAATATTGGCACGCAGCGCGTTTTCCGGCCATGTCGGATAGATCTCACTGCATGCCGAATTCTTGAGATAGCTGATATACGGGATCGTGACATTGGCAGCATCGGCATCCGGCAGCCCCAGATGCACCGTGATGGTTTCAGGGATAAACACTTCACCGCTGAGCATGCTGTTCCCCCTTTAGTATTGCTGCATTTGATTATAATATGTGATGCCGCCGCCCGGAACCGGCTCATCCGTACCGGCAGGCAGGGGGATCATGTCGAAATTCTGAACGGAAGTGATGCCGGGAAAGACCGGCACATCAGTGCTGCGTTCCCGATAGTAGCCGCCTGCCTGCACATCCACATCATAGAGGAAATATGCCGGTTTCCGCTGATTCTCGGAAGGGGGCGGTGCCGGCACTGTCACCGGACGGATCTCGCCGCTTTCATCGGTATTCTGTACGGCGATGAGTTCCGGCTCCCGGTCGGAAAACATGCGCTGGATCAATACCGCAGCGCCGACCACCGGACGAGTCCCCATTGCCGTTGTGACATGCACCCGAATGATGCCGGTATAATCCCGTTTGGGCAGACCGGGTGCATCCTGTTCCGGCTTGGGCGCAGGCATTTGCGGAAGATCGGGTGCCGGATCCGGTTCCGGAAACACCGGCAGA
>DMBA01000081.1:4086-11412 GCA_003446315.1 Ruminococcus sp.
ATCGGGCAGATTTGTCACCTGCTGCACAGCGGGCGATGTCTGCACGGGCGGAGATTCCGGTTTGGGCGGCGGCGTAATATTCTGGCTTGCATACATGCGAAACAGTTCTTCCCGATAGCGGCGGGCAGTGTCTTCAAATTCCTGACGGTTCATACAGATTGCTCCTTTCCTTGGTTTAGTGCATTGTATGCCGGCGAGAAAAAAATCATGTCTGCTTGACATTTTCCTGTTCACATGTTAAGATAAGATTCGGATTAACAAAAAAGCGCAGCATCCGGCAGTACACGCCCGCAAACATATGCTGCACAGACCGACCGGAGATTTATCATGGGAACACTCATTTTGCAGATTCAATGTGAAGCCCCGATGCCGCTGCAGCAGTATCTGCGGGGACAGGCAGGCATCTCGGCACACATGATCAAACAGCTCAAACGCATTCCGGACGGCATCACCCGAAACGGCAGCCTGCTCCGTACCATTGATCCTGTATCAAACGGCGATACCGTCGTGCTGCATCTGCCGGAGCACTGTGACCACACGCCGAATCCGGCGCTGCATGTGCCGGTCGCATATGAATCCGCGCATCTTGCAGTCTGCAACAAGCCGACCGGCATGCCGGTGCATCCATCCATGCTGCACCGCACCGACACCTTGGCAAACTGGTTTGCGGCGCAGTATCCGGACAGTGGATTTCATGCGCTGAACCGTCTTGACCGCAACACTTCGGGGCTTTGCCTGATCGCAAAAGATGCCTATGCAGCCCATAAACTGTGCCGCGCCGTCGAAAAAACATATTATGCACTGGTTCCGCCGGGTCTGACCGGTTCCGGCACGATAGATGCACCAATCGCACGGGAACAGGAATCGGTCATCACACGCTGCGTGCGGGCAGACGGTCAGCATGCTGTCACGCATTACCGGGTGATCGCAGAAAGCCCGCAGTGCACACTGCTCGCCTGCACACTGGAAACCGGCAGAACGCATCAGATTCGTGTGCATATGGCACATATCGGGTATCCTCTGCTCGGCGATTCGCTCTATGGCGGAGACTGCACCCTGCTGCAAACACAGGCGCTGCACTGCGGTGCACTCTCATTCACAGAGCCGGAAACCGGCGAGCTGATCCGCCTGACCATCCCGCTGCGGCAGGATATGCACCGGATCCTGAAAGGAGAAACCATATGAAAAAGCCCTCACGCACGCAAACCCCCATCCCGATACTCGAAGAAACGCGCAAGGATCCCGATATCCGCACACCGGATCAGATCATCGTGATTCTGGTGTTCTTCGCAACGGTTTTTCTCTGTTCGTTTGCACTGACCTCTCTTGCACGCAGCCTGCTCATCCATAGGTATCCGGCAGAACCCGTTCCGGATACGCTCCGCATCCTGATCTATACATACACCACCGTGCTTTCGACCGCCGCCGGCATGGCAATTTGCCGCATGATGGAGGGGCGCAGCATGCGTTCCATGGGCATCACGAAGAAAAAGCTGCTTCCGGATTACGCTCTTGGCTTTTTATTCGGCTTCATTCTGATCTCGGCAGCATTTCTGCTGCAAGGAGCCTGCGGTGCGATCCGCAAAAACAGCGCATGCACGATGCCGGCACCCGTTATGATCCTGCTGCTGATCGGCTGGATGCTGCAAGGATTCAATGAAGAATTCTTCTTTCGCAGTTGGCTGACTGTCTCGCTGGGCATCCGCACAACCACCCGCAAAGCGGTCATATTCAGCGCTATCATATTCATGTCTGTCCATCTGACAAACCGCAATATCTCGCTGACGGCTTGTCTGAATCTGTTCTTATTCGGCGTTATCACGGCACTTTTGCTGCTCCGCACAGGACGCATCTGGTCGGCGGCTGCCCTGCACACTGCATGGAACTGGGCGCAGGGCAATCTTTACGGCTTCCCCGTCAGCGGTATTTCTTCCGGTGCATCCGTTTTTCATTTTGCACATACGGATGCACCTGATCTTCTGACCGGCGGCGGATTCGGGCCGGAGGGCAGCATCCTGACAACATGCATCCTGCTGCCGACGATCGTGCTGCTGCTGATTTTACCGCACAAAAACCGTGATATTTCTGATAAAACCGAAAGCTGACCCGCAATAGCACCGTCAGACGGCATCCGGAAAACAAACCCCCGAAGCGATCCTGCTGAACCGCTTCGGGGGTTTTTGTATATGCAAATCAAAATTTTGCGTCTGACCGCTTCTGCTCCGTCAGGATACTGCGGGATACAATGCATCCGTCAGTGCGAGAAGCTGCGCCTGTTGCAATTGCTCAAACCGCACGGTCTCCGCAAGACCGCATGCTGCAAGCGCAGTCTGGATCTGTTCTTTCGGCAGTCCCAGACCGGAAGCAAGTGCATTGACAGCGGTTTTTCTGCGCTGTGCAAAGCCTGCCTTGACCACCTGCAAAACACGCCGCAGAACCGCACCGGAGCAGGGCGGCGTATCATAAGGCGTAATGCGAATGACGGCAGAATCCACTTTCGGAGCCGGATAAAACGAATCCCGCGGGACTTCAAAGAGCTGTTCCGCATCCCCGCGCAGACGCACAGCCGCCGTCACGGCACCTGCCGCACGGGTACCGATCTCCGCGCAGAGTCTTTCGGCAGCTTCCTTTTGCACCATAACGGTGATGCTGCGGAATTTCGCATCCGATTCCAGCAGATACATCAGAATCGGGGATGTGATATAATAAGGCAGATTGGCACAAACCGCAACCTCACGATCGCCGAAATGTGTGCGCAGGAATTCCGGCAGATCCACTTTCATAATATCCTGCCAAATAACCGAAACATTGCGGAAATCGGCAAGTGTTTCCTGCAAAACCGGCTGCAATCTGCGGTCAAGCTCAACTGCCGCGACCTGCTCCGAACGCATGGCAAGCTGCTGTGTCAGAACGCCGAAACCGGTGCCGATCTCCAGCACACCGCAGGCAGGATCGGGGATGCCGTATTCAGCGATGGCAGGGCAGACTTCCGGATCCACGAGGAAATTCTGACCCAATCCCTTTGAAAAAGTAAAGTGATGCCGTTTGCAAAGCATCCGGATGACCTGCATATCGGTCAATTCAAGCATAATAATCTCCTATCTGATCGGAAGCGGAACGGTACAGAGAATCTGCAATTTCATACATAATTCATATTCCCCCATTGCATTTTTCAGGATCATGTGCTATAATGAAAAAAACAGCAAAGGGGGTTGTCCGCATGAAGCGCAGGGACAAAACCAATTATTATCTGGATATCGCAGAAGCGGTATCGGAACGCAGCACATGTCTGCGCCGGAAATTCGGTGCGATCATCGTCAAGCACGATGAGATCATCTCAACCGGATATAACGGTGCACCACGCGGCAGAGCAAATTGCAGCGATCTGGATTACTGTTACCGGGAGCGCATGAATGTGCCCCGCGGACAGCGTTATGAGCTTTGCCGGAGCGTGCATGCAGAGGCAAATGCGATCATCAGTGCCAGCCGTGCCGATCTGATCGGCTCTGAGCTGTATCTTGCCTGTCACGATGCCAAAACCGATCTGCTGGACGGTGCCGTAGAACCATGCTCCATGTGCAAGCGGCTGATTCTGAACGCCGGCATTGAGCGCGTCATCATCCGGCAGGATGCAAACACGCATTTCACGATCCAGACCGCAGACTGGATCGACAACGATGAATCGCTTGCGGATGATCTGAGCAAAGGTTATTGACCGGTTTTCACAGAAACCGAATGCAGGATCGCTTCCATATAAGGCTCTGCATCCGGTGAGACATCGGTAAACAGCAGCAAAAAAACCGTTTTTCGAACCTGTATCAGGCGGAGAACGGTTTTTTCAGCGCCTTTTTTGAGTGTCACCTCAACATTTCCGCGCCGAAACTGTTTTTGCGCAGGCGGATGGAACCAGACTGCCGTCAGCATGGGCGAATGGCGGAGATAGCCGTGTGTGACTTCCGGAAAGAGGTTCACGGAAATGAACCGGCGGAAAGCGATCTGCAAATCCGTGACGGTCACATGCTGAAGCGGCTGCCGATAGGGCATTTTCATCACGCGCAGATACATGCCGTTTTTGGTATCTTCAAACAGCACCTGACCCTTCGGTTCTGCAATTTGCAGCATCTGATCCGGCAGCGAGAAGGAAAGCTGTTTTTCAAAGCACCAGACGGCTTTGGAAAGAAAGACCGTCGGGGAACCGGATACAGAACGGGAGTGTCCGCGGTGCAGCCACGCCTGCACGCGCTTCCAGATTCCGTTTCGGCGCGGCTTTTGTGCTGCCATGCAGACACCCCCCTTTTTTTGGATTACAGTTTGGGATCACCCGACAATGACGGTGACAATAAATCCATCGACATTATTGCCGGAAACCTCATAAGATGCCGATGTCGGAACAGGCACGATCAATTCATCGCCCTGCTCTTTTGCCGGCACATAATAGATATGGTATGTCAATTCAGTTGTGCTGTATTCAAGGACAGTACCGGTATAGAAGTTATGTTCGGTCTTCATCATTTCCAGATATTCTTCCAGGCAGAGATTCTTCTCCCGCATATATGCTGCATGCGGCACACCGACATAACGGATCGCGGTATAGCCGCCGCGCTCGCCGGTAATTTCTGCTTTATCGGTCGGATACCGGAGAATATAGCCATAGCTGCTCATGTGCTCAAACAGCCATGAATAAGGCGTGGTATTGGTCACATATTCATAGCCGCCGTCATTGCGTTTCACATGGAGCTGCACATCCAAAGCGGTCGGAGATTCGGGATTGCTCTTTTCTTTTCCCGCTTCGAGATAGCCGTAATTGAACATAATTTCGCTGTTGCTGGTCGCGCCGTAATAGGCTTTCATCAGCCGGTTGAACTGGGTAAGCGCAGTCCGGTTCAAAGAGGTATGTCCCGGATACGAGATCTCATAGGTTTCGGGTTTATCGGTTGCATAATACACCTGTTCGAGATCCAGTTCATCTTTGGAGAGGTGGGATGCATGATCCTTATTCACCAGCACAAGAGTTCCCGCATTCAACGCGGAGCGCTGCATCGGGATCTCCTGATAACCGGCAGGCAGCACATAAGGCGGGGCGCTGTGATCGCCGTTTGTATCCGTGCTGCCGGCAGCGATCGACGTACCGGAAGGTTCCGGTGCATCTGTCAGGATCATCGGGATATTTTGCAGTGTACCGGTCGGATCGGCAGTCGTCTGCGTCGTTGCAGCAGTTTGCATTGTTTCCCCGGTGCCGGTACCGGAACCGGTTTGTTCCGCAACATCAGACGAACCGGAAGCACCGTCCATTGGTTTCTGTGCCTCGTCTCCCGTACACTTGCTGAGGCAGGAGCCGAGCAAAAAAATCAGTATAATCAGTAGAACCGCCGCTATGGAAATGCGATCCCAGCGAACGGCGCGTCGTCTTGCCATGGGTTGCCTCCCTTTTTATCTCTCGGAAAAAGACACAGTCTCACGGATGTGAGACTGTGCCGAAGGTTCGAAATTGCGAACTTACAGACCTGCTGTCTCGCCCGCTTCCAATGCGCTGATTGCAGCAGCCAGTTCATCATTGACACTGGGTTTTTCGGCAGCAGAACCAGCCATGCCCATTTCAGCCATCAGGCGCTCCAGCTCGGAATCGACCTTTGCATTGCGTTCCAGCTCCTCGAAGGTTGCGACTTCTTCAGGCTTGCCGGAACCGATGATCTCGCTGAATGCAGCGGCTTCTGCTTCCTTGCGCTCGATCTTTTCTTCCATCTTGGAGAGCTTATCGAACGAACTCTTGGTGTCGATGCCGCCGAGGGACTGTGCAAGCTCTTTGGTGGTATCAGCCATCTGCGAACGAGCGATCAGCATTGCCTCACGGGACTTTGCTTCCTGCATCTTGGATTTGAGTACTTCAACCTGCGAACGGATTGCCTCAGTCTGATTGGAAATGGTCTCATACATTTCGCGGTAATTAGCGACATCCTCATCCGCCTTGACCTTGCTTGCAAGTGCCTTTTTCGCAAGTTCCGCATCGCCTGCTTTCAGTGCAGCCTTTGCGCGGGATTCCCAGCTCGCAGAAACAGCACATGCATTGCGGTACTGCTTTTCGACCATACGCTCACTGGCAACAGCCTTGCCGAGTGCCTGTGTAGACTTGGTCAGTTCTTTCTGCATATCGGAAATGATCTGTTTTACCAGCTTTTCCGGATCCTCTGCTTTATCAAGCATATCATTGATGTTTGCTTTGAGAATATCACTGATTCTGGAGAAAATGCCCATTGAAGTAACCCTCCTGTATTTCGGAATTCATTCAGTTTATCATGCAGTTTCTGAAAACTGCCGCTGATACTCTTATTATATCAGAGATTCAGCACCTTGTCAAGTGTTATCAATTAAGAATTCCGAAAGGCTTTTGGCAAATTCTGTAAAATCCGGCATTTCATACTGCGTTTGCGGCGGCAGAAAACAGAAAGCCGTCCGGCTCAGCATCAGAACCGGACGGAAAGGAATCGTAATCAATGCATTGCAGCGTGCTGCGGCTGCTGTGCCTGCTGTGTCTGCGGTCTTCTCTTTCTTCTGCGTTTTTTTGCACCCTCGCAGCCGTCCCACGGTTTATTGCGGAACAGTTTATTGCAGATTGCGAGTGCGATCAGTGCATAAGCAACGCCATAGAACATGCCGCCGAGCACATCGGTGGGGTAATGCACATAGAGATACATGCGGGAGAAGGCAACGAGTGCTGCCAGAATGAGTGCCGGAATACCCCATTTCCGTTTCCACATGCAGATAGATGCAGCAGCGGCAAAAGAAGCCTGTGTATGACCGGACGGAAAGGCAAAATCCTTGGGTGCCTTGACCAGAAGCTGAAGCAATGTTCTGCCTTCCGGGATAACGGTCGTGCCGTCATGAACGGAAATGCGCTGTGCTGCATCGCCGGTAAATGCGATTCTTGCAAGCGGATTGCCGTTTTCGAGCCAGAACGGGCGGGGTCTTGCAATGATATTTTTCAGCAGCAGATTTCCGCCCACAACGCAGAAGATCAACGCAAAAGCGGAAACATGCGCATATTTTCGGGTACGCTTCGGAATAAACATCAGCAGGGTGATTGCGATCCAGAAGATACCGCCGTCACCGAATTTGGTGATAAACGCCATGATGTGATCCATCACGCCGCTGCGCAGATGATCCTGAATCCAGTTTAGAAATTGAAATTCCCAATCCATTTTTTTCGTCCTTTCAAAGAGAATACTTTTCTATTATATCATATAAAAAGAAAAAAAGCAACAATTCGCGCCTAATTTGCATATGCGCATCCGGTGAAATGTGTATCCGGCGGTCTTTCGATCATTTGCA
>DMBA01000081.1:11548-18697 GCA_003446315.1 Ruminococcus sp.
CCAACAGTCAGCGGCAGCGAAATTCCGAAAGCATCGCCATAAAAATGCAGCAGGATCAGCAAAACCACGCCGCTTGTGCACCCGACCGTACATGCAGGAACTCTGCTTTTTTTGCGCCGCAGATATTCATACAGCATCCAGATACACGCCGCACCAAACAGCAGCCCTGTCAGATACATCGGAGAAAGCCATTGCAGCATGTGCACACCTCACAATACAATATAAGCCAAAGCAAGCAATAATTTCCGGTCAGCTTTTTCCTGATAGAGCAGCCAAAGCAATGCCAGCAGCAGCAGTGTTTCGCTGTCCATATGCCGGAAATGCTCGGTAAATCTTGAAAAATCGGGCATATGCTTTTTCGGCGGCACATCCGGATGCGGCGGCGGTTCCATGGAAGCAGCCGGCACAGCGGGTGCCTGCACATATGGCTGGAGCACCGGCACAGGCGGCGGAATCCGTTGAGTCTGTGCCGGTCGATTCTGATAATGATTCACGCCGCATCTCCTTTCCGCATATGCATAAGGAATCACTGATTGAATCGGTATCTTCGATGGATTCGAAACGGGGCAGAGCGCTCACGATAACCCCGCCAGATACTTTCATCAGTGGTTCCATAAAGATCCCGCCGAACAAGCCGGCGCAATTTTTGAGCATTCAGATTTTGGGTCAGAAACCGGGGAAAAGCTCCTGCAAAATGCCGTTTTCCCGCAGCACACCGGCTGCCGCATATAACTGCAAAAGCCGCACTGCCTGATCTGCACGTTTTGCCCTTGCTTCCGAAAGATGCGGTTTCAGCGCCAATAGCAACGCCGCTGTTTCATCCTGCTGCACCTGGGAAAGCGCCTGCCCGACTGCGATCAGCTTCGTAAAATCGAGATCTGGCTCCGATCCTGCCGGTTTTTCATCGGATTCCGGCGGCGCATCTGCATCTTTCAGCATCGCTGCAAGCTCCGATAAATTGCGCATGCTCTCCGGATCAGACAGCACAGACTGCAATTTTTGCGCAAGATCTTCCATTCCGCTGCCCCCTTTGACCGCAAATTCAGTGATTTCCGGTCAATTTCTCATAAAGCGCCTTCGCCTGCTTACTGTTCATGATCTGATCAAGCTTCTGCGGATTTGCCAGAATTTGCCGGAATTTTTCTGCATCCTGCGGGCGCATGCCTGCAATTGCGCTGTCAAACTTGCCGGATTGCAGATCCTGACGCAATTGTTCCGTCGGCATGCCGAGCTTTGCACTAACTGTCTGAAGCAGGGTTTCCAACTGCGGGTTGTTTTTGAAATTTTTCATAAGATTTTCTCCTATCGCAAAAAAAAGGTTGACGGCGTTCACATAATATGTTATAATATACCTAAAATAGAACGAAAAGTATAGATAGAATCATTTAAGGGAGGTGAGACACATGCAAATTCTGGTATTGTCGGATTCGCACGGCAAGTATGATACCATGCGCGATGTTTTACTGGCACATCTGGATGCGGATATGGCAATACACTGCGGCGACGGCGAACAGGATGTTGCGCATTTTCTGGAAGAATATCCGGAACGGCGCGGCTGGATCCATATTGTTCGCGGCAACTGCGATCACAGCGAAGATGTCCCGGAAGAACAGGTGTTTCAGCTTCCTTACGGGCACCGCGCATTTGTTGTGCACGGCCACAGACAGATGTACGGGGATTATATCGGTCATCTGGTGCATCTTGCCAAGCAGCACGGCGCTGATCTGGTTTTGTTCGGTCACACGCACATCCGGATGGATCGCATTATCAACAATGTGATCGTGTTCAATCCCGGCAGCACGGCACAGCCGCGGGATGGCATGCCGGAAGCATACGGGCTGATCGACATTCTGCCGACCGGTATTCAGATTTCCTACGATGAGGTGCGAAACACCTCTCTTGAGTATATGCACGTTTTCTGAAAAATGTGCCGAAATGCTCTTTTTTCTTAATTTATATCAGATAACGCCTGAAAGCAAGGATTTCGACTGCTTTCAGGCGTTTTTTGCAAAAAAAGGAACCTTTGACGCAAAAAGCCAAAGGTTCCTTTTTTTCTGCGGAAAAATCATCAGAATTCGCTGATGAACATTGCGATGTAACGCAGGATCTGCACGATGTCTTCCTTATCCGGATTGCCGTTCTTGTTGGTATCCGCATTCAGGAGTCCGGTTGTGCTGATCGTTGCCGTGGAATCTTCTGCCAGGAAACGTGCCAGCAGAACTGCATCCGAAACGTCGATATCGCTGTCTTCATTGACATCGCCCAGCACAACATTTGCCGGCGGATCAATAACAGGCGGATCATCTTCCTTCTGCTCCGTCAGCGCAAGCAGATAAGTCAGCGGAGAATTCCAGTAAATGGTGATCTCGTTGGTGGAATAGCTCTCGGAATTGTCAACCCAGCACTTTGCAGCCGGCAGACCCTTGCAGTATGCCTTTGCAGCGCTGTCTTCCAGACTGGAGTTGACACCGCCGACCAGCATGCCCGGCTGTGCCTTTTCCTGTGCCATCGAAGGACGGTGGTGCGGATGTTCCGGTGCAACTGTACCAAAACCGGTCACGAAGCAGGTTCCAAGCGGGTTTTTGCCAAGGAGATAGTTCAGGATCTCGTTTGCTTCATCTGCTTTGCCGGAGAGTGCCAGCTCGATGCCAGCATTTGCAATGGTCATATTGCTGCCCCAGTTATACTTGGTGATCGGGGAGCCATACGGGCTTGCATTGACGTTTGCGGCTGCTGTCGAAGCAGACTTTTCCAGTGCGCTCTTTGCACTTGCAAGGAACGGTACTTTCGATTCATCCAGATCCTTCATGGTCAGCAAAGCGATGTTGCCGTAACCGCCGACGGTAGACCAATCCAGACCGCTGCTTGCGGCACTGATGCCGTTCAGATAAGATGCATCGCCGGTTGCACGGAACATCTGGCAAGCTGCCCAATAGCGTTCATCTTTATCGCTCTTATCGCCGTAATCACCGGTCGAAATATCAATCGGGTTCTTGAAGTTGAACTCCGGATGTGCCTGGAGATAATCCCACGACTTCTTTGCTGCATTCATGCAGGTATCTGCAAAGGATGCATCCACATCTTTATAGAATTCATATGCCAAAGCCATCGAAGCAACGAAATCAGCCGTTGCAGTGGAAGAAACAGGTGTCACGATCAGCGGCTTGGTTTCCGCTTCCGGCATCACATAACCGGGGAATGTTGCGCAGGATACCTTGTGGTATACGCCGCCGTCAGATGCCTGCATTTTCAGCATCCATTCCAGTTCATAGCGTGCTTCATCCAGAACGTCCGGAATATTGTTTCCGCTGCATCCGGGAATGCCGATGCTGTCGCTGAACAAAGACGGATTTGCGTCATATGCATAAAGCAGATCTGCAACTGCCTTTGCACCCGGCACGACATATCTGCCGTAGTCACCGGCATCGTGCCAGCCGCCGCTGACATCAATCTTATCGCTTGTGCCGTAGATGGTTGCCATCGAATCGTGGCATGCCTTATGACCGAAATCGGCATCCTCAACTGCACAGCCGCAGCGCTGGAGATAAAGCATGCGGACAGATTCATCCATCAGCTTTGCATAAGGATTATCTGCAATCACAAACTTATAGGAATCATCCAGACCTTCTGCTTTGAGGTAATAAGTGCCGGCTTCCTTCACTTCGGAGAAATCTGCAACGCGGTTTGTTTCGCCTGCGCTTGTATTGGAAACAGCATCGGAAGCTGTGCCGTTATAAACAACTTCATTGGTATCTGCATTGACGACCTGGAATGCTGCCGGTGCATTTTCGCCGCGGATGACAGCCGTCTTTTTGTCGTTTGTGCGATAACCGATCTGGTTGGTGACGATCGGCGGCTCATAAGGACGGGTGCCGGAATAATCAACCTGCGAATCATCCACCAGCTCGATCGAAACATTATCCAGATAGATCGTGTGCGGAACGGCAAGATCCGGATCATTCTCCTGGAAGCCGCAGTTGAACACGAGCTTTGCCATGATATCGGAATCCTGCTCCATGACAAAGTTATAATCCATCACCTTGGTCTCGCCGGCTTTCAGATCCATGCCTTTCCATGTATAAGCCTGATAAGTGCCGCCGTTCTGCTGGATCATGCCTTCCACAAAACGGTCAACTGTGGAAGAAACTTCATAATGCACATGATATTTTCCGTTTTTATAAAGCGGAACGATGTCGTAAAAGACCTGAACGGAATAATTGACATCGCCAAGCCCTGTGATCTTCAGGGCGAGCTTTCCGTCCTCGGTGCCCAATGTGCAGGCACCGCCGGTCTGCTTGTAGATACCCCAATCCGTTGTGCCCGTATCAAACGTGGAATTGGTGACCAGATTTTCTGCCGCAAAACCGACAGTCGGTACGATTGTCTGTGCGGCGGCTGACAGCATCATGCAAGCTGTCAGCACAGACAGACCTCTCTTGAGTTTGTTGTTTTTCATGACAATCCCTCTTTCAAAAAATTCAGATTGCTTTGTGAATGCGCATCTCCGCTGCTGATAAATGATCCCCTCCCGATCATCCTCGCAGCGTGCGCATCGGACTGTCTGCTGCTTGTCCTGCAAACATTCCCATGCGCACACGCGAAACAGCATCGCAAACACGGATTTCACGCCCGCAACTTTATTATAATGCATGGGGCATGGTTTTTCAAATGATAAATTGAATATGTTACATGATTTTTTGTGCAATTCTTTTCATTTTTGAAAAATGCATATTCCTATTTGTATAATCTTCACAGAGAAATACCATCAGAAAAGCCGGTCTGATTCGGTGCGCGTTTCCGTTCTGTATATTTTCGTTTTGTTTTCACAAACACAGAATCTGATGCAAAAGCCGCAGACACAGGCATTCCCTGTGATACAATATTGTTAAAAACAATTATGTGCGATTGTATCCATTTTATGTTGTTTTGTCGCATTTTGGTCATCTACATCAAAAAAACTGCGAAATGCGTAATCTTTTGCTTTACTTTTCATGACGATTTGTGCTATAATGAGAATCAGGAGCGTTCCCGCAAAATGCTCCGAAATTAAAGCGATTGGGGAGAAAATCATGAAACAACACAGAAAATGCAAAGCAATCCTCTCGACAGCACTCGCCGGCAGTCTTCTGTTCTCGGCACTGACCATGACACCCATGCAAACCGCTGACGCTGCCAGCGCCTGCACCGTCAACACCAACAAAACCTATCAGCTCATCAAAGGCTTCGGCGGCATCAATCTGCCGGAGTGGCAAGCCATCAATCTCCCGCAGGGAAAAAGCGCCGATATGACTGCAAAACAAGTCCAGAAGGCGTTCGGCAACGGCGATGACGAACTCGGTCTTTCCATCCTGCGCATTTACATCAGCGATGACAGCAATTCCTGGAAAACTGCCGTCCCGACTGCAAAAGCGGCGCAGGAACTCGGTGCGACTGTCTTCGCTTCTCCGTGGTATCCGCCTGCAAGCATCCGGAAAAACGGCCCCGGCGGCAATACCGGTAAATATGCCCTCGATTCCTCTCAGTTCGGCAATTACGCCAAGCATCTGAACAGCTATATTAAATATATGGAAGGCGAAGGCATTGATCTCTATTCCGTTTCCGTGCAGAATGAACCGGATTATGCAAAAGACTGGACTTACTGGAGCACAAACGATCTCGTCAGCTTTATCGCAAATTACGGCAAACAGGTCACGGAAGGCACAAATGCAAAACTGATGTCGCCGGAGAGCTTCCAGTATCGCAAGGAATTCTATAACGGCATCCTCAACAATGCAAAAGCCTTCGAAAACTGCGATCTGTTCGGCACGCATTTCTATGGCACTTCCCGCAATGATATGGACTTCCCCGCACTCGAAAACTGCGGCAAGGATATCTGGATGACAGAAGTCTATGTGCCGGATTCCTCGATCAACGGTGACGCTTATCCGGCATCGCTCGATCAGGCGGTCAATATCCATAACGGCATGGTCGTCGGCAATATGAATGCCTATGTGGTCTGGTTTATCCGCCGTTCCTACGGCCCGATGAAAGAAGATGACAATATCTCCAAGCGCGGTTACTGCCTTGCACAGTATTCCAAATGGATCCGTCCGGGCGACATCCGCATTGATGCAACCGAACAGCCCAACAGCAATATTCTGGTCTCCGCTTATAAGCACAGCCCCACACAGGTCACGGTCGTGGCTGTCAACAACGGAAACAGCGATGTTTCACAGGAATTCAATATCAGCGGCAGAAGCATCACCAATGTTGACCGCTACAGAACCAGCGCAAATGAGAATATCGCAAAAACAAAAGGCATGGAATATTCCGGCTCCGGCTTCTATGCACAGCTTCCCGCAAAAAGCGTTTCTACCTTTGTCGTGACAATGGAGAGCGACGGCATTGAGGTGCCGCAGGATCCGAACGGCCCCAGAGAACCGCTTCAGCCGGACGAAAACGGCGTTTATTTCCACGATACCTTTGAAACCGGTACCGATGACTGGAACGGCAGAGGCGGCGCAAGCGTTCAGCCGAGCGCTGCACAGGCTTCCGACGGTTCCAAATCGCTGCTGGTGCAGGATCGCACAAAGGCATGGAACGGTGCGGAGAAAACACTCGATTATACCACATTCAAGGCTGGTGATACGTTCAGCTTCGGCGCAAAAGTCTTCTGCGGAGAGGCGGAAGCCGATCAGGAGCTGATGCTCTCGCTGCAATATAAAAACGCTGCCGGTGACACCGAATATGCACATATCGCAAGTGCGGATGCGGTCAGCGGACAGTTTGTGACGCTGCAAAACACAGACTTCAAACTGCCGGAAGGCGCTTCCAATATGATTCTTTATATTGAAACCAATGCCGGCACACAGGATCTCTATCTGGATGATGTGTTTGTCGGCGTTGCAGGCACCGATTTCTTCCACGATGAACCCCTCGTGTTTACACCCGGCGATGTCAACAATGACGGCAAAGTGAATGCTGTTGACCTCACCCTCGCAAAACGCTTCCTCGCTGCCGGTCAATATCCTGACCGGATCGCAAAATCTGCTGCGGATGCCGATCAGAACGGCACGGCAGATGCTGCTGATACGGAATTGATCCGGGATTTCATCCTCGGAAAGATCCGGTCGTTCTCTGCTGCATAAATCCAAATCTTTCTGCTATGAT
>DMBA01000314.1 GCA_003446315.1 Ruminococcus sp.
GAATATGCCAAAACGCAAAATGATCTTTTGCAGCGGTTGCAGCTTACGGAGCAGGAGCTTGCCGCACTGGAACAATATGCAGGTGAAATTGCTGCTGCACAGGAAACGCTGGAAGCTGCAAATCATGCGGCGGCTCTGCATATGCGCTATCAGTCTGCGGGACAGGCGATCCGGCAGGCGCATGATGCGGAAGATGCGCTGCGGCAGCGTCTGGACGCATTGCCGGCATGTCAGGCAGCGGCTGACGCGGCATCTAAAACCCTTGCCGATGCAGAAACCGGAAAAAATGCGATCCCGGAAATGGAAGAAAAATGCCGTCAGATCGACCGTGCATTGCAGCTCCTGACCGAAAGTGCAGGCGCAAGAGATGCGCACAGACAGGCTTCTGCGCATTGCATCAGCAAGATCAAAGCCGCACAGCTTGCCAAAACGGAATATGATGCATGCTGGGCAGCATATCAGGCAGGACTTGCCGGCATTCTCGCAGAGGAGCTGAAACCGGAACAGCCTTGTCCGGTCTGCGGCTCGGTGCATCATCCGGATCCGGCTGCAAGATCGGCACATACGCCTTCCAAAGCAGAAGTGGATGCAGCAAATCAGCGCATGACCGCCGCATTTACTGCCTGCGAAAAGCAAAAGCAGATCGTAGAGGAACGCGGGCATGATCTGGAAAAACTGACCGGCGAACTGACCGCACTGTTCGGCGAACAGATTCCCTCGGAACAGACGCTGCAAACGGAACATGCCGCACTGAAAAAGGCAGTCACGGCTGCCGAAAATGCGTTCCTGACGGCGCAGGACACAGCACGAAAAGCAGATCTGGCGCTTGCCGCACAGGAATCGGCATGCAAAACCGCCGCAGAAACATGCGAACGCTGCAAAGAACATGCAGACCGCTGTTCGGCGGAATATGCTGCCGCGCTGACCGCATCGGTCTTTCCGGATGAAACGGCATTTCTTGCCGCACTGCTCCCGCAGGAACAGCAAAAGCAGCTCCGCGAAAAAGTACGCAGCTATCAGGAAAAGCAGAACCGGCTGGGCGGTCAGGCAGAAGAACTGCGATCCCGCTGCGAGATCACTGCGCCGATCGCACTACAGGAAATTCAGCAGGAATTGCTGATGCTGCGGCAAAAAACAGATGCCCTGAACCGCCGGTATCAGGATGCAAAGCGCATGCACGACCGCAATACCCGTGCGCTGGAACAATTGCAGCCGCTGCTGACCGAACGTGCAAAGATCTCGAAATATTACGCAGATGTGCGGGATATCTACCAGACCGTCGGCGGACAGCAAAGCGGACAGGTAAAACTGAGCTTTGAAGCCTATGTACAGCAGTTTTATTTCCGGCGCGTGGTCAGCGCTGCAAACCAGCGTCTCCGGGTTCTCACAAATGAAACTTATGCGCTCCGCTGCCGCAAGGAAGCCGGTTCGCTGCGGGCACAAAGCGGTCTGGATCTGGAAGTATATGACAGCAATACCGGAGCATGGCGGGATGTTTCAACGCTTTCCGGCGGTGAATCGTTCCTTGCATCGCTGGCGCTTGCGCTCGGGCTTTCGGATACTGTGCAGGCACAAAGCGGCGGCACGGTTCTGGATGCGATGTTCATTGATGAGGGCTTTGGCTCACTCGATGAACAAACGCTGCGGCAAGCCATTCAGATGCTTGCCAAACTCGCAGACGGCACACGGCTTGTCGGCGTGATCTCGCATGTCAATGAGCTGAAAAATGCGATCCCATCCCGCATTCAGGTCACAAAAGACGAATCCGGAAGCACCATCCGTGTCCTGACCTGATCTTCTGACGCGCATACCGTTCTCCGGCACCTTTGTCCATACTGTGTTTATGACTTGACAAATTATGGAATATCATGTAAAATAGTAAGAAGAATATCAAAAAGGAGTGTTTGCTATGGACCAGAATCGACCGAAAGGCAGAGAAAAGAATGTCACAAGCGGCGGCAGCGGCGTACACCGGCGCGGAGAAGGGCTTGGCACAGGCCCTGTCGGCTCGCAGAACGGCTATGCCGGCAGAACCGGCGGCAGTAATATCGGAAAGCGTGCGGCAGCAGGCGGCGGCGGAACCATCGGACTGCTTGTCATCGCATTCATTCTGCTGAAAAGCTGCGGCGGCAATATGCTTTCAGATTCCGGCGGACTCGGCGCGTACTCCGGCGATACCGCACTCCCCTATCATACAGAACAGCAGACCGCGCAGCAATATGTTGCGGAAGATAATACCGGCGCAAGTTATGACAATGTTGTGGCGACCGGTTCCCGCGATAAGCGCACACAGATCCTCGGCGGCGGCAAAGATACCGTCACCATGATGGTCTATGTCTGCGGTACGGATCTGGAATCCAAAAGCGGCATGGCTTCTTCGGATATGCAGGAGATCGCACAGGCTTCTTACGGCGATAACGTCAATGTGATCCTGTATACAGGCGGCTGCAATCAGTGGAAGATCTCCGGCATCAGCAACAGTGTCAACCAGATCTATCAGATCAAAAACGGCAAATTGGCATGTCTGGAATCGGATATGGGCAACAAAGCGATGACCGATCCTGCAACACTCTCGGAATTCATTCAGTATACGGCAAAGAAATTCCCTGCAAACCGCAATGAGCTTATTTTCTGGGATCACGGCGGCGGATC
>DMBA01000326.1 GCA_003446315.1 Ruminococcus sp.
AGTGATCGGCGTCCGGTACAACTCGAATTGTTCCAGATCGTATGCCTGCTGACTGGTAAGCTGAATCGGTCTGTCCTTGTAACTGATATACGGGGTATGATCGTTAGTCCGCAGCACTTCGGTTTCAAACATATTTTCCCCGATGCTGCAATCTGCAGTAATTACGCCGTCATGCTCCTTGAATCCGTAAATAACAAGCTGATTCGGGTCGGCGTTCTGCGTATTCCGATGCAAGGACGGCTCAGGTTGTTCCGGCTCTGCGGGAATCTCTCTTGTCATATCACGGTTACGCAGTGCAGCTGAGAGAATACTGCGGATTTCCTCCGCCTGTGCATCTGAAAATCGGTCAGCATGGAAGCGGTTGAAGAATGTGAGCGCATCAATCGTCATGTCCTCGCTGTCGGTCAGTACCAGTCCTGCTGTTTCATAGCTGTCAAGGCGACGGTTAAAGTCCGCACGGAGATAGCGGTCTTTCAGATATTCAACCGTCAGCTCCGCATCCGGAATACGATCTCCTCCATGATGATATGCTCCAACGTCAGCAGACGGGCTTTCTCCCACTTCTGCACTTCGAGAAACGTCACCGGGCGCGGGTTCTCCCTGCGGTACTGTGCGTCCATCTCCGTCCAGCGGTTCTCCGCCTGCCGGTCGATCTCCCGCGGAATGATCTGCCACCGCGCTGTCATGACCAGCACCGCCACTTCTGACGGATGCTCTATTCTCATCCACGTCTGCCACAGTCTGCCCCATCTGCCGATCGGCCGGCGCAGGAGCACCTGTTCCTGCGGGCTGTCCGTGTACTGCATTTCGGTCAGATACTGACCGGTCTGGCTCAATTTCATGTGCTCGTTCCCTCCGTTGATTCAAGATTTGAAATACCTCTCGCTCCATTTCCAGGAGCGAATCCTTTGCGGTGCGATGTACCAGATCGCAGAAGCGGATCAGGTCGCGCGTGTCGCGGAATAAGTCAACCGCGTTCAGATTCAGACCGCCGCTGATCTTCATATCGCCGTCCAGTTCGCAGCGGCAGGAAACCATATACCGTACCGCCGATACCACCGACTGCTGATACGCCTTTGTCTGCTCCTCCGAAAGCTGCATCTGCTCCGTGATTTCTCGCATATCCGTGCCGCGGCATTTGAGATTGTCCACAGTAACCGCCGCGATCGTTTCCTGAATGTTTTTGCATTCCGCGCCGTATTTCTCATTGATGACAGCGGTCACATCTGCCGCAAGGCTTTCGTCCAGTCTCCAGAGATCGGGAATGCGTTTGCCGTTGGTCTGGGTAATGTCAAAGAGGTGACGGCATTTGCAGTCCTCACCGAACACAGCGATGCTGCGTTCTCCGCGGTTAACCATTCTGCCGAGCCGGTTCCATGTTTCAAGTGTTGCTACCTTTGTCGCATAGGGGTTCTGCTGAAAAATAAGGGCAGCATCGGAGAAGGAATGCTTATACATCCCGGCAGAAAACCGCAGGAAATACGCCAGAAGCTGCTTGTCATGCAGCAGTCGATTCGTGACCTCCGTCCAGTTGTAGAGGACGGAATTGTATCTGCTCAAAATAATCGCTCCTTTCTTGCAATTTGCTGTTGCATTTTTCGTAAAATTGTGCTATAATAATATCAGCAGGGCAATCCATCGAAAAAGGAGGAATCACTATGCCGAATATTAAGCCTGTTTCGGATTTACGAAATTACAACGAGGTGCTTCGTGACATCTCTGTCGGTCAGCCGGTATTCCTCACCAAGAACGGCAGAGGTCGCTATGTAATCATTGACATGGATGATTACGAAAAGCAGACAGCGACGCTGAAACTGCTTGCCGAGCTTGCAAAGGGTGAACAGTCTGCTGCCGAACAGGGCTGGCTTTCGCCGGAAGATGTTGAACGGGAGCTGGGATTGCTGTGAAGCTTGTTATCGCCCCTGCTGCAAAAGAAGATTTGCGGGAGATCAAGGAATATATCTCCGTCAAGCTCTGCAATCTCACTGCCGCCGTCAATGTCGTGAAAAAGATCATCAAGGATTATAAGATGCTGCTGGACACGCCGGAAATCGGAATCCCGCTGAATCGCAAAATTGATGTGGAAACGCCGTATCGGTTCATCATCAGCGGCAACTATCTTGTGTTCTATCAGATCAATCACGATACTGTTGAGATTCACCGTGTTCTGTATAAGGGCAGAGACTACTTCCGGATTCTTTTGCCGGAGGAATATGCTAATATCCGTGACACCTTTGATGATGATTGATGCTTCGGCGCACTGTTATCCGGCAGTGCGCCGTTTCTTATCATTGACAAACTCCACAAGCCTGAGATTCACATACTGTCCGGTATCCTCCAGCACAAACACAGCGCTGTATTTCTTCCCCTTGGAAGAAGTACAGTTTTTCAGTATAACCTTTCCGGTCGAAAGCAGCTCACGAATCTCCGCAGGCGTATAGCTTCTTCCGATGCGTTTGTCCTGTCCGAAGATGAAGAAGCCGCAGTTTTCGCGCCCGCCTGCACAGGCAAAGCCCTTGCGGTTCTGAGATACCGGCTTGCCGCAGCGCGGACACTTTCCGACCACGGCCTTGCGGGAAACCGGCGTTCTGTCTGTCCGCTGCCGTTCCGCCTGTACGATCTCAGACACCGTGCTGCCGATTTCACGGAGCAGATCATCGGGCTTTGCATCGCCGTGTTCGATGTCCGAGAGCATCTGCTCCCAATGTGCGGTCAGCTCCGCCGACTTCACATTTTCCGGCAGCGATGCCGCAAACGCCTTGCCGTAATCGGTTGCAAG
>DMBA01000072.1 GCA_003446315.1 Ruminococcus sp.
AGCCGGTCATCAAGAATCTCCCGACCGCGGAACAGGTGATATGTATGATTCGCGGAACTGATATTGAGCTCCCTTGTATGCTCTCTATGTGGCTTTCCCTCCGTATCAGCGAGGTTCGCGGTCTTCAGTTCGGCGATATCAAGGACGGTGTGATGACGGTTCAGCGCAGCAAGCTCAGTCTGGCAAATAAGGATGTCGTTCGCAGTGTCAACAAGACCTACAGCTCGACTCGTAAACTCGTTGTTCCGCAGTACCTCATGGACTTGATCAATGCTGTTCCGCATCAGTCCGATGAGGAGTTCATTGTTCCGATGAACTATCAGGTCATCAAGTACCATCTTGATAAACTGACTGCTGAATACGGATATACAATGACGCTGCATGATTTCCGACACATGAATGCTTCCATTATGCTGATGCTCGGCGTGCCTGACAAGTATGCAATGGAGCGCGGCGGCTGGTGTACAAATGCAACGCTGAAAGCTGTTTACCAGCATACTTTCTCTGACGAACGCAGACATGTGGACGAAAAAATCGACGGATTTTTTGAAGGTTTATTGGGGGTTTCTGCACCTCGCTGAAAAAAGGCCGATTTTTGCGGTTCCCACGAGTTCCCATTCCAGTGGTTCCCACGAATGAAATTCACGCAAATACGACAATTTCACATATTTAGAGGGTGTTCGAATTCCTCTCTTTCCGCTTTTGGAAAACGACGATAATGCGTGATTTTCGCGTATTACCGTCGTTTTTCTTTATCTCATTTCGAAATTATTTTCCGTATTTTGAAGCGATTTTCGCTATTTTGAAGCCGTTTTCAAGGCCATTTCACACGAAAGTTCACACGCCGTTTTCAGGCACACCCTCTGTCCTTGTATGCTCAAACATCCGGTTTTGTGCGAATGTACGTTGATTTTCGTGATTTCAGATATACCCTCTGTCTTTCGCATGCTTTTTTCGTGTGAACCAGTTCACACGAAGCATCTGTCACCCCTGAATAAAAGATTGCAGCCGTCCGGATTTGCGTCCGGGCGGCTGATGTATTTGCTGAGATTGACGCTTGCAATTTAGTAGAATATATGTTATTCTATAAGTAGTATCTACTAATTGAAACAAAGGAGGATCGCCGATGCAGCTGTTCCAGATTACGGGAAATGACTTTTTTAAGGCGCTGACGGGAAAATATCAAGTCGTCTTTCTGGATTGCCTGGAAATAATCTATCGTTCCTACCAAACCGAATTGTCATATGGAATTGAAAAAGAACATCTGATTGTAAAGCTGACGAATTACTTTGACAGCAACAGTTCCGAAGATCTGCAATTTGATGATGAAGCGGAAGCAATCCGTGAACCGCGAGCAAAAGCAAACGGAATTCTCCGAAAGCTGAAAGCATTCGGCTGGATTGAAATCGAATATGGAAATGATAACCGTGCTGTCATCGTGATGCCAAGCCATGCAGTGACAATCATGCAGGCATTTATTGCTGTGACCGAAGCCAAAGAAATGGAATATCAGAGCGAGGTATCTGCAATTTATTCCTTACTGATCAATGAAAACCTTTATGACAGACCGTATCCGCAGATTATTAAGCCGGTCTATGATCGAACAATCGCCCTGTTCACAGAACTAAAAAAACTGAATACCGGCATCCGAAAGTATATTGATGAACTGACAGAGGGAAAAACCGCCGAAGAACTCATGGAGCATTTCTTTTCCTATAATGAGAATATCGGTTCAAAAGCATATCACCGTATGAAAACGAATGACAATGTTTCTCGTTTCCGCAATACGATCACTAGCCGATTGCGTGATATTTTACAGGATGACGCCCTGCTTGAACGAACTGTGCTCGGATATCAAAGTATTGAAAGCGAAACCGACAAAGCAGAAGCACTTGACCGCATCAGAGAAATGATTGCGGATGTGATACATTATTTTGATTCCTATGATGAAATAGAAAAACAGATTGAGCGCAGGCACGCCAAATACCTCCGCAGTGCTGTCAACCGGGCAAAGCTTGCATTCCTGAACTCCAATAATCTGGAAGGAAAGCTTTCCACCTTGCTGCGCGGTCTTGCTTCCGCATTTGAGAACGAAGCAGAATACAGTATTTACGATGATGTGCCGGACGACTACTGCCGGATATTCAACATCTTTCCGCAGAGCTTTTTGAGCGGTGAATCGCTGAAAACAGTCGGTATCTCAAAGCGGATTGATGATGTTGACGAAATCTTCGTGCCGCAGGCAATCTCAGAGGAAGAGCTCGCTGAACGCCGCGCTGCTTTCCGTGAAAAGCAGGCAAACCGTTTTTCAAGAAAAAATATTACAGCATATGTCCGATTGCTGTTGCGGAACCGAACTGAGATGACTGCATCCGAAATTGAACTGCATTCAAAGCGTGATTTGATTCGGCTGATTTTCATATCCCTTTACGGCAGAGACAGACGATCTGAATATCAGATCATTCCGAAAGACGAAATGATCTGTCGGAACGGTTTTTCATTCCGTGATTTTACCATCAAAAGGAGAGTGAAATAGAATGGAATATACTGAACAGTTGAATCAGCTGCTTATGAATGTCCCAAGAGACAAATTCCGGCAGAATGCAAATAAGCTGCTGAATGAGTGCTTCATCTTAAAAAGCTGTGACGATACAAAAAACTGCTATTATTTCATTCTGCGTGAAAAGGATTTATTCCGGGCTTTTTTTGATCTGCTCGGATATGATATTATCATCCGGGAAGATTACGGTGTCATTGCATTGAATAACTCATTCGGCACAGGCAGAATCCGGCTGCGCCTGCTGGAAAGCATCATTCTTCTCCTGCTTCGGCTGCTGTATCTGGAATCCTCGAAAAAGCTCTCTCAGACAGAACAGGTCATTATTACAGTGGATGATCTTTACGATAGATACCGCAATCTGAAACATGAACGGCTGAAAAAATGGGATATGCGCTCTGTGCTCGGAATGCTGAAACGATATCATATCATTCAAAATCTTGATGCAGATATGGGCAATCCGGACACAAGGCTGATGATATATCCGTCTGTGATTTTGGCACTGGATGCTGCGGAACTGAATGCTGTTTATGAAGAAACCAAGAATAAACTAAAAACCTATGTGAGCGGAGGTGAAACTGATGATGCAGCAGACGAAGAAGATTCTGACGAAGCTGCGGCTGATTAACTGGCATTATTTTGCAGATGAAACAATCACGCTCAAAAATACAAATCTGTTTTCCGGCGAGAACGGTGCCGGAAAATCGACGATTCTGGACGCAATACAGCTTGTTCTGACAACAAACAGCCGCAAATTCAATCAGGCTGCAAATGCAGAAAGCCGCCGCACATTGAAAAGCTATGTCCGCGGAAAAACCGGCGAGGAAGGAAGTGAATACCTCCGAACCGGTGCTGTGATCTCCTATATTGCACTGGAAGTGTATGAGGAAAGCAGACAGCGGTATTTTGTTCTGGGCGTGAAAATGGATTCCCCTGATCCGGAAAGCGATATCCGAAAAAAATGGTTTTGCGAAGAGGGAACATTGGACAGGCTGATATTTACGGTGAATAACAAACCGGCAACAGATGAGCAATTCCGGAACGGGAGCAAAAAGGTGCAGACAATCACACAGGCAACTGAGGCAAAAGACCGATTTCTGAAACGACTCGGCAGTCTGCAATATACATCATTCGGTGAACTGCTGGCAAAGTCGATTGCATTCAAGCCGATGAATAATGTCAAGAGCTTCGTTTCACAGTATATTCTGCCGGAAAAAGCAATCAATACCGATGATCTGCGAGAGAACATCCGTCAGCTTCAGGAAATGCGCGGGATTGTGGATGCAGTCAGAAAACAGGTGCTTGCACTAGATGAAATCCGTGAGACATATCGCAGCATTCTAAGATACGATGATCAGATTCTTGTGATTGATTTACTCCTTAAAATTGCAGAATGCGAAGATGCAAAAGCAACTGCTGCGAAAAAAGAACGGCAGCACAATATCGAACAGCAAAATCTGAATGTATATGAGCAAACCCGCAGTCGGCTGGATGCTGAAATTGAATCACAGAACAAGCTGTATCTGGAAGTATGTACCGCTTTAAACAGCGGCGAAACGGCAAGGATGATTCAGCAGATTCAGAATGATTTGGAAAGTAAAGCAAAAGATCGCTCGCACTGCGATGGAAAAATCAAAATTCTGAAAGAACAGCTTCTCCGTCTGCGAGCAGCCTTGCAGCTTATTTCAAATCCAGGTTCAGTTTTGGCGGATGATTTTATCGCATTGGGACGCACAGAGATGTCCGCTGAACGCAGAAATGCAGTTGTGACAGAACTGGAGCAAATTTGCAGAAATGCAGATGATGAAACACAAAGCAGTCTTATTGATCTGAAAGGAAATTACAAAGAACTAACAGAACGCCTGACTAAGCTGTCCGAAGAAATCAAGAAGCTGGAACAGAATCAGATCACTTTCGATCCGAATGTTACCGCGCTGAAAGCTGCAATCGAGCAGGAGTTTACCGCCAGAGGCATCCGGTCAGATGTGCATATTCTCGCTGATCTGCTGGAAGTCATAGACTCTCGCTGGCAGAATGCCGTGGAAGGATATCTGAACACACAGCGCTTTCATATCATTGTTGAGCCGAAATACTATGACATTGCAGCGATGGTTTATGACAAACACAAAT
>DMBA01000073.1 GCA_003446315.1 Ruminococcus sp.
GGTATGACAGGTCATCAGCAGAACCCGACAACCGGTAAAAACCTCAAGGGCGATCCCGCTGCTGCCGTTGATCTGGAAGCACTCTGCCATGCAATCGGCATCAAGCGCGTCAGAGTTGCCGATCCTTATAAGCTCTCTGAAATGGAGCAGGCAATCACAGAAGAACTCGCTGTCGATGAGCCTTCTGTCATCATCAGCCGCAGACCTTGCGCACTGCTGAAATATGTGAAGCACAATCCGCCGCTGCATGTCGAAAATGACAAGTGCAAGAGCTGCAAAATGTGCCTGAAACTCGGCTGCCCCGCAATCTCCATGAAGGACGGCAAGGCTTGCATCGACCATACACAGTGTGTCGGCTGCGGCATTTGCGAGGAACTTTGCAAATTCAACGCGATCGCAAAATAATGCAGGATCTGTCAGCATGAATGCTGCCGTCTGCATGTGAGGAAACGACACATCGACCGCCGTCCGGTGATTGATGTGTCACTTGAGCAAAATAAATCCGCTTTGTTGGAAAGGATAGAAATATGGAAACGAAATCTATTATGATCGTCGGTGTCGGCGGACAGGGTTCTCTGCTCGCAAGCCGTATTCTCGGCAATGTGCTGCTTCAGCAGGGCTATGCCGTCAAGGTCAGTGAAGTACACGGCATGTCGCAGCGCGGCGGCTCTGTTGTCACTTATGTAAAATATGGTGATGCGGTATATTCTCCGGTCGTTGAAAAAGGCGAAGCAGATGTTATCATCTCCTTTGAATTGCTGGAAGCTGCCAGATGGGCGGTTTGTCTGAAAAAGGGCGGCAAGATCGTCACCTCAACGCAGACGCTCGATCCGATGCCCGTCATTACCGGTGCTGCTTCTTATCCGGAAGGCATCATCGAGAATCTGAAAAATATGGGCATTGATGTCACTGCTGTCGATGCACTCTCTCTTGCGGAGCAGGCAGGCAGTGCAAAGGCATCCAATGTTGTATTGATGGGGGTTGTCTCCAGAAAAATGGACTTCGATGAATCTGTCTGGCAGGAAGCACTCAACCAGTGCGTTCCGCAGAAATTCATCGAAATGAACCGTAAAGCATTTGCACTCGGCAGAGAAGCATGATCTTTTGCCGCGTCAATCTATACATCCGATGTGCATCATGACCAGCGGCAGAGAACTACGGTTTAGAGTCTGACTTCATAAATCTGGATTTTGAAAGGAATGAACCCCCAATGGCTAAGTACTGGAATGCGGACATCGAATGTATGTCCCGCGAAGACATGAAAAAGCTCCAGAGCGAACGGCTTGTGAAGCAGGTAAAGCATGTCTATGAAAACGTCCCTTATTACAGGAATCTGATGGATCAAAAAGGCGTAACGCCTGATGATATTCAGTCTGTTGATGATCTGCACAAGCTGCCGTTTTTGTCAAAGGCTGACCTGCGTGAAGCATATCCTTACGGACTGCTCGCAAAACCGCTGTCAGAATGTGTCCGTATCCATTCTACCAGCGGTACGACCGGAAAACGTGTCGTTGCGTTCTATACACAGCATGACGTGGATCTCTGGGAAGACTGCTGCGCAAGAGCCATCACTGCTGCCGGCGGTACGGAAGATGATATTTGCCAGGTTGCATATGGCTATGGATTGTTTACCGGCGGTGCCGGTCTGCACGGCGGTTCTCACAAAGTCGGCAGCCTGACCCTTCCGATGTCTTCCGGTAATACCGAACGGCAAATTCAGTTTATGCAGGATCTCGGCACGACCATTCTCTGCTGCACACCTTCTTATGCTGCTTATATCGGCGAAACATTGCATGATATGGGCTTGACTCCGGATGATCTTTCCCTGAAAGCCGGCATCTTCGGTGCAGAACCCTGGACAGAAGAAATGCGCCGCAACATCGAGGAATCGCTTGGCATCAAGGCATATGATATCTTCGGACTCACCGAAATGTCCGGTCCGGGCGTATCGTTTGAATGCGAAGAACAGTCCGGCATGCATATCAATGAAGACCATTTCATCGCTGAGATCATTGATCCGGAAACCGGTGAAGTGCTGCCGGAAGGCAGTGTCGGCGAACTGGTTTTCACCAGCATTACAAAAGAAGCATTCCCGCTGCTGCGTTATCGCACCCGCGACCTCTGCGTACTCTCCAGAAAAAAATGCTCCTGCGGCAGAACACTCCTGAAAATGAGAAAACCGATGGGAAGAAGCGATGATATGCTCATCATCCGCGGCGTAAACGTCTTCCCGTCCCAGATCGAAACGGTATTGATCGAACAGGGCTATTCGCCGAATTATCTCATCGAAGTGGATCGTCAGAACAATTCCGATACACTTGATATCAGTGTGGAACTCAATGCAGATCAGTTCTCCGATAAGATGAAGGAAGTGCAGGAGAAAGAACGCAGTCTTGCTGCTGCGATCAAGACAATGCTCGGTATTCGTCCGAAAGTGCATCTGGTCTCTCCGAAATCCATTACCAGAAGCGAAGGAAAAGCAGTGCGCGTCATTGACAGACGCAAACTCCATGACTAATCAAAAATAACGAAAAAAGGTGGGCTTACTATGAATACGATTCAACAGTTTTCTGTCTTTGTAGAGAATAAACAGGGCAAAATGGCGGAACTGACCAGATTGATCGCTGATGCAGGCATTGATCTCCGTACCCTCAGCCTCGCAGATACCCGCGATTTCGGTATTTTGCGGATTATTGTCAATAAACCGGAAGAAACAGACCGCCTTTTGCGCGAAAACGGCTGGACATTTAAGGCAACACCGGTCATCGGTGTCAAGGTGCCGGATTGTCCGGGCGGTGTTGCCCGTGTACTCGAAGCACTGAACGCTGCCAATGTCAATGTAGAGTATATGTATGCTTTTGTGAACCGGACACCCGGCAGAGCCGATACCATCTGCTGTGTGGATGATGCTGATGCGGCTATGGCTGCACTGGAGAAATGCGGCATTGAGATCCTCACCTCTGAGGAAGCATACGATATCTAACTTGTTCAATGTGTACGAATCTGTTTGTATATTTGTAGCATAATGACAAAAGCACTGTCAAAGCACTTGACAATTTCCGTCAAAGCGTGTATAATATGTATGTAGGCAAAAAATGCAGGATTGCGTTTTTATAGGTCCTGCTTTAGAATCAGCCGGCATGGGAACCGGTTTGGAATGGAGTGTGTGTCATGAGCATCTTTGACAAGGTCAGTGATATGAGCAGAGGGATCAGCGAAAAGGCATCCAACGTTTCTGAGGTGAGCAACCTCAAACGTAAGATCCTTTACGAGGAAGAAAGAATCGTTGAGATTTTTGCAGATCTTGGAAAAAAGTACTACAAGAATCCGGATGAGGATCCGGCAGTTTTCCGTGCACTTTGTGACGACATCGACGCACGCCGCCGTCGTATCAAGAAGATGAAATTCGAATTGAATACGCTGCGCGGCTATAAAATGTGCCCGAAGTGTGATGCCGAAAACAGCGAAAAGAATATCTTCTGCGGTGTCTGCGGAGCGCGTCTCCCTGATCCGGATGATGAGGATTTCACCTCGCTGGAAGAAAACGATTACTACACCGAAACCAGCAATCAGTTCTTCAATGCTGACAGCACCGGCAATATCGGCATTTAATTTGTGAAATGAGACAGGCTTTGCAATGCATTGCCTGTCTTTTTTTGGCTGTACGCAACAACGTGTTGCTTGCATTCTGTCACGCGCCATGCTATAATATAGTTGAGGTGATTATGATGACAACAAAAGAAGTTTTATTCGAACTGCGCACCAAAAAAGGGCTCTCCCAGGAAGACCTTGCCGAGAAAATCTTTGTCACCCGGCAAGCAGTATCCCGCTGGGAAAACGGCGAAAC
>DMBA01000117.1 GCA_003446315.1 Ruminococcus sp.
TATTTCGGCTTCGCCGTGCTTTCCCTAAGTTGGTGTACGCAGATCTCTCATTTGGGTTCAATCGGGAGCACTTTCTTGAAAGACTGTGAGTCGGATGATCCGGCTCGCTTTTTTATTTCGCACATTTGCAGCGCTGAATGCTTGCGCCGCTGTAATAATGCAGCAGAATCTGATCGAATGTCGCTCCGCTGCGTGCCATCATGTTTGCACCGTATTGACTCATCCCTACGCCGTGCCCGTATCCTTTCGTGGTGAATCGGAACTGCCCGTCACAATATTCCACCGTGAAACAAGCCGACCGTAAATGAAACAGCTCACGGAGCTTCTGCCCGTCTGATTCGATGTTTCCCGTGCGCATGCGCAGAACTGTGCCCGACGGCGTTGTTTCCGGCTCCCCGAACCATTCTGCACCCTGCTCCGGCAGCACAATCTCCGGATCTGCTGCCCGCAATGCCTGTTCTGCCGATGCAAGCGGGATCGTGACCGTTTCTTCAAACTGCGGTGCCGTCTGATCCGCTTCCGAGGAGACCGATACCAGATACGGCAGCGGCTGCCCCCAGATATCAGCGGCATTCTCTGTCATCCCGTCCGATACTGCATGAAATGCCGCTACGATCGGCTCATCTTCCATGCAGATCAGCAGCGGCTCGACTGCTGTGACTGCCGATGCAATTTTGCTGTAATACCGGTCATATGCATCGCCGTACAGCGTGTGCAATTCCGCATCTGTGTAAAATGCCTGATATTTGCTGCTGTCATCCGAAAAATCTGCCCCGTTCAGTGCCGGATCCGGTGCCGCTTCCTGCTGCCGCCGGATCCGTTCTGCATATGTGTGCGATGCCACTGCCTGCGCCTTCAATGCTTCATATTCATATTCCGCAGGCAGCTCCGCTGCAACTGCTCCGATCAGATATTCCCGTGCCGGTACTTCTGCGATCTCGCCCGTTTCCGTCAGCAGCACCCGGTATTGCGATGCCGTCGTCAGCGCTGCATCCGGAAATTCTGCCGGCATCGTCAGCGATGGATGCTGCCGCCCCGCTGCACTTGCAATGCATGCCGGTAAAAATAACATCATCCCCGCCGCAGGAATCAAAAACCGCATTTGCCTGTTCATGCGATCACCTCTTTCTTTTCGCTCTGAAACCGATTTGCTCCGAATCTTCCTGCGCATTCTGCGCTTGACAGAAAAGCGAAAAAGCAGTATAATAATAAGGAGTATATTTTTGATATACTTGCCTCTGCACGATCGCCGTGAAACTGCTTTTTTATCCGCTGTTATGCCGCTGATCGCTCCGCAGAGACAGTATCATGCATCATGATGATCGGAAAGGATTGTATGAATGAATCAGGAGCTTTGCATTGACAAATTATGCGGCGGGCTGCGGGAATATTCTGCGATTGCCCCTGCTTTGTATGAAAAATATCACGTCAACCGCGGTTTGCGCCGCCCCGACGGTACCGGTGTCGTTGCCGGTATTACCAAGATCTGTAATGTCCACGGCTATATGATAAATGAGGGCGAGATCGAACCCATCCCCGGTGAGCTGATCTATCGCGGCTACCAGATTACGGATCTCGTCGGCGCTGTCGAACGGGAAAACCGCTTCGGCTTTGAGGAAACTGCCTATCTCCTGCTGTTCGGAAAGCTGCCGAACACTGAGGAACTTGCTGAATTCCAGCAGCTCGTTTCTGAATATCGCACGCTCCCGGACGGCTTTGTGATTGATATGATCGCAAAGGCACCTTCCAAAAATATTATGAATAAAATGGCGCGTTCTGTGCTCGCACTCTATTCCTATGATGAGGAGTGTGAGGAGAAAACGCTCGAAAAAGAAGTGCGCGTTGCCGTTTCGATGATCGCAAGACTGCCTGTCATTATGACCGCTGCTTATCAGGTCAAAAGACAGCACTTCGATAACGAAAGCCTCGTGATGCACCCGCTGCGCCCCGAAGAAACCAATGCGCAGACCATCCTCTCGCTGCTCCGCCTCGATCGGCAGTATACACCGGAAGAAGCACATCTGCTCGATATCTGCATGATGCTCCACGCGGAACACGGCGGCGGCAATAACTCCGCTTTTGCCTGCCGCGTCCTCACTTCCTCCGGCACCGATCCCTATTCCGCTTATTCCGCTGCCATCGGTGCACTGAAAGGCTTCCGTCACGGCGGTGCCAATATTAAGGTCATGGAGCAGCTCGATACCTTTAAGCGCAATATCAAAAATCCCGAAAATGACGGCGAAGTTGCAGATTTTATCCGCAAAGTCCTGCGCAGAGAAGCAGGCGACGGTGCAGGTCTTATCTACGGCATGGGTCATGCGGTCTATACACTCTCCGATCCGCGTGCCGTTCTGCTCAAGGAAAAAGCATTCGCACTCGCAAAAGGCTCGGAGATCGAAGCGGATTTCCGCTTGCTCGATACCATCGAACGCCTGACTCCGGCACTCGTTGCTGAGAAATCTGCACATGCCGCTTCCAAGAATATCTGCGCGAATGTCGATCTGTATTCCGGTCTGGTCTACCGGATGCTCGGCATCCCGCCTGAACTGCTGACTCCGATGTTCGCTGTCTCCAGAATCGCAGGTTGGTCTGCGCACCGCATCGAGGAAGTCCTGACCGGCAACCGCATCATTCGGCCGGCTTATAAATCCGTTGCCAAAGCCGTGCCCTATGTGCCGCTGGCTGAACGGCAATGACGCTCCGGATCACAGCAGCCTGCGTTTGTCTCTCGCTGCTGACTTTTCAGCTTCCGTCCTGCAACTTTACTTCCAGTGTGGATACCATGCTCAGACCGCCGCGTCTGACCCTTGAACAGGAACAGATCTATCAGGCGCTCCAGACCGCTGCCGCTTCCCAGATCATCCTCAAATATCCGAAATCCGGTGAGCATCTCTCCGCTTTTACCGTTGCCGATCTCGATCAGGACGGCTCCAAAGAAGCCATTGTGTTCTATGAGACAGGACGCACCGATGAGGACGAGAATCCGCTGAGAATGTGTCTGCTCGATCAGAAGGACGGCAAATGGAACCGCATCACCGAATGGCCCGCCGCCGGCGCGGAGATCGAACGGGTCGATATCGGTCAGCTCGGTTCAAATGACCGCACCAATCTGATCGTCAGCTACAGCATGGTGGACGGCGCTGAACATGCCGCCGAAGTGTTCCACTATGCCGACGGTATGCTCTATTCTTCCCTGAAAGTCCAGTATTCTGTTATGGCGCTGCGGGATCTCGATCTGGACGGCACACAGGAGCTTTTTATCGCTTCTGCTGCAAAAGCCCCTGACCCCGCTGCCGCGACCGTCTATGCACTCAATGCAAACGGCATCTATAAAGAATCAAAGCTGGAACTGCCGGAAACCTTTACCGATATCTCCAGACTGGTCTATGGCATGCTGCCGGATGCTTCCGGTATGCGCGATCTGCCGGCGGTCTATATGGATGGCATTACCGGCGCAACTGCCGTGCGGACACTGGTGCTCAATTATCACGACACCAAACTTTCCCTCATCTACTCCGACAGCGGCGACCGGATGCTCAATACCGAAAGACCCGGCGGCTGGCAGGCAATGGATATTGACGGGGATGACGAAGTCGAGATCCCTGTGAATATGTCCTTCTACGGCTATCAGAATCCTGCCGATGCCGAGCCGCTGAATATGACAAACTGGTATGTCTGCCGCAACGGGCTTCTGATGCGGGAACATTCCTCATATTATTCGCTCCAGAACAGCTACGTCTTCCTGATGCCAAAACGCTGGGAACGCTGCGTCACCGCTGTGCGGGAAGATGAGGAGATCGTGTTTTATGAGTATGAAGTCAAACCGGGATCCGATTCCGAAGAATCTACTTCCGAATTGCTGGAACCGCTGCTGCGGATCGCCGTTGTGACGGATCCCATCGCTGCCGATGCGATGCAGCAGGAAGGCTATCTGCTGCTGCGTCAGAACGGCGGAAGCTATTACCTCGCTGCCGCTTTGCAGGGCAGCAAACAACTCTCTCTCTCAGACAGCGAGTTGGTGACAGCAATGAAATTTCTCTGAATGAAGGGGGAAGCCGATATGAAACGAGTTCTTGTATGTGAAGATGAAGATGCCATCCGTGAATTTATCGTCATTAACCTGAAACGTGCCGGCTATGAAGTCGTGGATGTGGACTGCGGAGAAGCTGCTTTGCGGGTCTTTGAACAGTCAAACGGCGATTTCGATATCGCACTGCTCGATATCATGATGCCCGGAATCGACGGCATTACCGTCCTGAAACGACTCCGCGAAAAAACCAAAACACTCGGCATCATTATGCTTTCTGCAAAATCTCAGGAGATGGATAAGGTCAATGCGCTCATGAATGAGGCGGATGACTATATCACAAAGCCGTTTGCGCCTTCCGAGCTGACCGTCCGCGTGGATGCACTCTATCGCAGAGTCATCATCAATTCTATGAGTACCGAAGGCGTGAAGCTGCTCGAATCCGGCCCGTTTACCATCAATCTCGACGGCAGAACCGTCACCAAAAACGGCGTGCCCATCGAATTGACCGATGTCGAATATAAAATCCTGACCTACTTCCTCAAAAATAAAAATACTGCCCTCGACCGCGCAAGCATTCTCTCAAATGTATGGAGTGACAGCTATTACGGCGATAATAAGATCGTCGATGTCAATATCCGGCGGCTTCGCATGAAGATCGAGGATGACCCCTCTGACCCGCAGTATATCATTACGATCTGGGGTTATGGGTATAAATGGGAAGAAAAAGCTGACGCGCATCGGTAAAGGATCTTTTCAGAATGGCGAAAAAAAGCATTACCCGCCGCTGGATTACCAATAATCTGGGCGTGATCGTTCTTATACTGCTGGTCATCGAACTGGCAGTCATCTATGCCGTGCAGAGCTACTTCTATAACTCTGCAAGACAGTATCTGGTGTCGAAGATCAATGCCGTCAACGGCGTTTTGACCCGCTATGCTTCCGATGCCGGTAAAAACCTCAATACCGAGATCCGCAGTACGCTTGAAAGTTTTTCCGATAAGGACAAAATGGAACTGATGGCGATCAACTATGACGGCGAGATCGTTTTGACTTCGTCCGGTTTTTCGCCGGATTATGATGTCAGCATGCCCGATTACGACAAAGCCATGCGCGGTTCCGATCCCTATGGGTTCAGCACCGGAAGAACCGAAAACGGCGAGCGCATCATGGCGGTGTGTTACCCCATTACCGATATCAGCGAGGAGTACAGCGCCATCCGCGTGGTCACTTCCCTTGACCCCATCGACAGCACCATCTCCGGCTTTGTGCTCGCTGTGACGCTCGTTGCCATTGCCGTGCTCGTTCTGCTCGGTGTCTCCGATCTCTATTTCGTCAGCTCCATTCTCCGCCCGATCCGCGAGATCAATGCCAATACCGAAAAGTTTGCGCAGGGCGATTTCTCCGCACGGATCAATCAGGAGAGTCAGGACGAGATCGGTGAGCTTTGCGCCGGAATCAACCATATGGCGGATGAACTCTCTGCGGCAGAAGCAATGAAAAATGAGTTCATCAGCTCCGTTTCCCATGAGCTGCGTACCCCGCTGACTGCCATCAAAGGCTGGGCCGAAACGCTGACCGATATGGCTGCCGATTCTGCCGCCGATGCCGATCCGGTGATGATGCAGAAGGGGCTGCATATCATCGTCGGGGAAACAGAGCGCCTTTCCGAAATGGTCGAGGAATTGCTCGATTTTTCCCGTATGCAAAGCGGCCATTTTTCTTTGCAGATGGATACGATGGATATTCTCGCCGAACTCGGCGATGCCGTGCTGATCTATATGGAACGTGCAAAAAAAGAGAATATCCGCGTGATCTATGAGGAGCCGGAAATGCTCCCGTTTGTCTATGGCGATAAAAACCGCATCCGGCAGGTGTTTATCAATATCATCGACAATGCCATCAAATATTCCGATCAGGGCGGACTTGTCCATATTACCGCCGATGCGCTGCCCGATCACAGCGCCGTCCGCATTACGGTGCAGGACAGCGGCTGCGGCATCAAAAAATCTGACCTCGGAAAAGTCAAGACAAAATTCTATAAACCCAACCATACGCGGCGCGGCTCCGGTATCGGACTTGCCGTCGCAGATGAGATCGTGACACTGCATAAAGGCTCGCTGGAGATCGACAGCGAGGAGAATGTCGGTACGACCGTTACCATCACGCTGCCTGCAAAACAGAGCTGATGCAGGGAAAGAATAGGAAAATACCGGTTTGAATTCCGCAACCGGCTTATTCCCGAAAAGAACAGTCATCCGGATCAATCCCGATCAGCCGGATGAACTGTTTGAGCTCCTTGCATTGTGCAGAAATGGTAGAATCTTGCTGCCGCTTGCTCTCCTGATGCCGGTGACCGGCATCGTTACAATGATGAACTGACTGCATACAAGCGGCTTGACGGAAAGTTGAGATTGAGGTGATTGATATGGCTGCATGGATGATGATCGTGACGGAAAAAAATGCCGCAGGTGCTTTGCTGTCTGTTTCGCTCGGTGTGATCTTCATCGGAATCATTTACTCATATATTATGAAAAATGCAAGGTGCTCTGCTTGCGTGGATGCGGAAGTGATTGAAGTAACGGTTACAAGAGGCAGCAGAAGCGGTACAATGTATAAGCCCGTTTATCAGTATTACTATGACGGCAAATCCTATACGGTCATCGGGCTCGGTTATTTCCGCGATATTTACGGCCGTTATACAACAATTCCCATTTGGGTCGATCCGGATCAGCCGGATGTCATTTTTGATAAGTTTACATGGAAGCGGTATATGATGACATTTTTGCCGCTGCTGCTGTTTTTGCTCATCGCAGGCATATATGCAGCATCCGGCAAATAAATACAATGCACATGTTCTCCTGCACTTATCAGATATTGCCGGATGCCGCCAAAACATCCCATAAAACCGGCATTTGGTTCTTGGAAAGGAAGAATTCATTTTGTCAGAGAAAGATACACTACAGGAACAGCAGGCTGCAAAAGCTGCATATGCACATAAATCCAAAATCGGCGGACAGGCTCTCATCGAAGGCGTTATGATGAAAGGCCCGTTCCGCGGTGCAATGGCTTGCAGACTGCCAAACGGTGAAATTGATCTGGAAACATGGGAGATCCCTTCTCAGATCGCTGCCGATCCCAAAACCGGCGAACAGCGCGTTGTGCCGAAATGGTATAACCGCATCCCGCTGGTGCGCGGCTGCGTCAATTTCGTGCTTTCGATGATCGACGGCTATCGCTGCATGATGAAAGCTGCCGATAAACAGTACGATGAGGAAGTGGACGATTTCTGCAAATGGAAAAAACATGAGAAAATTGATAAACTCGATGAAGCAGAAGCAATTGAGAAATTCCGTCCGTGGCTCAAAGAACAGTATCGGAAACTCGATGAGAAAAATGCAAAAGAGAAAAAAGATACGCCGCCGCTGGGCGTGCCCGATGAGGAAACCATCCGGAAACGCTGGGACTATCTGAAAAAGGCTTCCGAAAATTATGAGTATGAGGAGCCATCAAAGCTCGAACAGTGGCTCGATGAGAAGCTCGGCGATCAGATCTTTAACTTTATTATGGTGCTTGCAATGATCTTCGGTCTTATCATTGCGCTGGGATTGTTTATGTATCTGCCCAGACTGATCGTTTCCTGGATCAAGCCGCTGACGGATAACCGCATTATCAAATCTGTCGCTGAGGGCGTTGTCAAGATCGTGCTCTTTGTTCTCTATATGTGGCTGACCGGAAAAGGCAAAGGGATTCGCCGCACCTATGAATATCACGGCGCGGAACATAAAACCATTGCCTGCTTCGAAGCTGCACTTCCGCTGACCGTCGAAAATGTCAAGAAACAGTGCAGATTCCACCCGCGCTGCGGTACCAGCTTCATTTTCCTCGTGCTCCTGATCAGTATTTTCTTCGGCTGCTTTAATCCGTATACGATCGTCTGGCAGAGAGTGCTGTTCGGATTTGCGCTCCTTCCGATGATTACCGGCGTGAGCTATGAACTGATCCGCATTGCCGGACGCTATGACAATCCCTTTACCCGTATCCTCTCTGCGCCCGGTCTCTGGCTCCAGCGCATTACCACAAAAGAACCGGATGCCTCGCAGATCGAATGCGCGATCGCTGCAATGACACCGTGTATTCCGGAAAACCTCGAAGACGATATCTGGTAAATCCATCATGAGAATACAGATTGATCCTGATCTGCACCGGAAACTGACCGCGATTCTGAAAGCAGGCGGTATTCCCGATGCAGAACTCGAAGCACAGTGGATCCTCGAAGATATTCCGGATGCGGATGATGCTCTGGATATTGCGCGGAAACGTGCAGAACATCAGCCGCTGCAATATCTGCTCGGCGCTTGGGAATTCTATGGGCTGCCGATCCGGGTCGGGAAAGGTGTGCTCATTCCCCGTGCCGATACCGAAACACTCGTGGATGCTGCATTGGAGCGTTTGCGGCATATATCTGCCCCGAAGATCGCCGATCTTTGTACCGGCAGCGGCTGTATCGCGCTTGCACTGAAATCGCAGCGCCCGGATGCCGATATCTGCGGCGTGGAGAAAAGCGATGCGGCAATGGCATATGCACGGAAAAATGCGGAGTCGCTGCGGATGAATGTCAGCGTTTTCGCCGGCGATGTGCTCGATGCGCAGACCGCAGAACGGTTTGCCGGTCTGGATGCGATCGTTTGTAATCCGCCCTATCTCACAGCAGATGATATGCAGCAGTTGCAGGAAGAAGTGCGCTATGAGCCAACTGCCGCTTTGGACGGCGGACAGGACGGGCTGCTGTTCTATCGGGAGATCACAAG
>DMBA01000094.1:0-1881 GCA_003446315.1 Ruminococcus sp.
GGCTTATCCGGGAAAATCTTGATCCAAACTTTACCGCCTCTCTTGATACGACGTGTCATCGCAACACGGGCAGCCTCGATCTGGTTCGAAGTGATCCAGGACGGCTCCAGTGCAACAAGACCGAAATCGCCGTAAACGACGCGGTTGCCGCGGTATGCCTTACCGGTCAAACGTCCTCTGTGAACTCTGCGGTACTTAACTCTCTTTGGAAGCAGCATTTGCGGAACCTCCTTCTCTTCTGTTCTGACCCTGCGGACGGTCACCGCGCGGTCTGCGTTCGCCGTTATTATTAAAATCGCGGCGCGGTCTGCGATCACCGCCGTTGCGGTCATCTCTGCGTCTTCTGTTATCGCGGCGATCATTCTTGCGCTCATAGCGTTCCTTGTTAGCAGCAGCCTTTGCAGCGTCGCCCTTCAGGATTTCGCCCTTATAGATCCAGACCTTGATGCCGATTCTGCCGTAAGTGGTGTTTGCCTCAGCGAAACCGTAATCAATGTCAGCGCGGATGGTCTGCAGCGGGATGGTACCCTCATGATAGCACTCAGAACGTGCGATTTCAGCACCGCCGAGACGGCCGCCGCACTTGATCTTGATGCCCTTCGCGCCGGACTTCATGGTTCTGCCGATGGAGCCCTTCATGGCGCGGCGGAAGGATACACGGTTCTCAAGATCAGAAGCGATCTTCTCAGCAACGAGCTGTGCAGAGAGATCCATATTCTTGATCTCGATGATATTGATGGAAACGGACTTGCCGATGCGCTTTTCGATGTTTGCGCGGAGCTTGTCGATCTCCGTACCGCCTCTGCCGATGATCAGACCCGGCTTTGCGCAGTGGATGTGAATGCGAACCTTCTCAGTGAGGCGCTCGATCTCCACGCGGGCAATGCCTGCTGCATACAGAGACTTCTTGATAAACTCGCGGAGGTTATAATCCTCTACGAGCGTGTCGCCGAAATGCTTCTTGTCAGCGAACCAGCGGGAATCCCAGTCTTTGATAACGCCGACGCGCAGGCCGTGCGGATTCACTTTCTGTCCCATAGGATTTTATGCCTCCCTTTCCTTCAGAATAATGGTGATGTTGGATGTGCGCTTATTGATGCGGAATGCTCTGCCCTGTGCACGCGGCTGGATTCTCTTGAGAATCGGGCCCGGACCGACATAGCAGGAAGCAACATAGAGCTTATCCTTATCCATCGAATGGTTATTATCAGCGTTTGCGATCGCAGAATTGAGGAGCTTCTTCACGATCGGGCATGCAGCCTTCGGTGTCAGATCCAGAGCAGCGATTGCCTTCTCGACCGGCTGATTACGGATCAGGTCGAGCACGATCTGAACCTTACGCGGAGAAATCCGCTCGCCGCGAAGAATCGCCTTTGCTTCCGGCTCAAAGTTAAATGCATTGTTAGCCATGCGAAATTTCCTCCTTCCGATTACTTCTTACCGTTGTTCGACGTCTTGGAACCGGCATGGCCCTTGAAGGTTCTGGTCGGTGCAAACTCGCCGAGCTTATGACCGATCATTTCCTCTGTAACAAAAACCGGAATATGCTTGCGTCCGTCATGAACCGCAAAGGTATGGCCGACAAATTCCGGGAAAATCGTGGAAGAGCGGCTCCATGTTTTCAGAAGCTTCTTCTCACCGGTCTCGTTCATAGCGACAACGCGCTTATAAAGGGCTTCCTGTACATAAGGACCCTTTTTCACACTTCTGCTCATGTGTCAGCCTCCTTTCTTATTTACCGTTTCTGCGCTTCACGATCAGTTTATCGGAAGGCTTGTGATGCTTACGAGTCTTGTAACCGAGAGCAGGCTTGCCCCACGGAGTAACAGGGCCGGGACGACCGATCGGGGATTTACCCTCACCACCGCCGTGCGGGTGGTC
>DMBA01000094.1:1955-5314 GCA_003446315.1 Ruminococcus sp.
TCATAACAGAACCGCGGACTGTCGGACGGATACCCATGTGACGGGTACGGCCTGCTTTACCGATGTGGACGTTCTCATGGTCAATGTTGGAAACCTGACCGATGGTAGCCTTGCCGATGACCGGAACTTTTCTCATCTCACCGCTGGGGAGACGAACGAGTGCATAAGCACCTTCCTTAGACATCAGCTGAGCCTGGTTACCGGCAGAGCGAACGAGCTGACCGCCCTTGCCCGGATAAAGCTCGATATTGTGAATGAAAGTACCGACCGGGATATCGGCGAGGGGCAGAGCATTGCCCGGCTTGATATCGCAGTCAGATCCGCTGCGGACAGTATCGCCGACCTTGAGACCGTGCGGAGCGAGGATGTAGCGCTTTTCGCCGTCCTCATACTGTACCAGAGCGATGAATGCGCTGCGGTTCGGATCATATTCGAGGGTCAGAACCGTTGCATTGATGCCGTCCTTATTACGCTTGAAGTCGATAATTCTGTACTTCGGGCGTGTGCCGCCGCCGTGATGGCGAACGGTGATTCTGCCGTAGTTATTACGACCGGACTTCTTCTTGAGTGTGACGCAGAGGGACTTTTCAGGACCGTTCTTAGACAGCCCGGAATAGTCGGTCACGGTCATACCGCGTCGGCCCGGAGTCGTCGGCTTATAAGCCTTAATTGCCATTTGTTTTCACTCCTTAGATTCAATGCTTACTTATCGGGAGCATGACTCCCATACAAATGCTGCAAAGCAGCTCACCGCAAAAGCGGTTTATCAGAACATACCGTCGAAGAATTCGATCGAGCCGTTGCGCTTCTTACCCTGTGCATCGACTTCCGGTTCCTGATTAACAGTCACGATTGCCTTTTTCCAGCTTGCGGTCTTACCGACATAACGGCCTACGCGCTTCTGACGGCCGCGCACGTTGACTGTGTTGACCTTGGTAACTTCGACGTTAAAGAGCTTCTCAACTGCATCGGCAATTTCGAGCTTATTTGCGTCCTTTGCAACCTTGAAGGTGTACTTGCCCTGCGGCAGAATGTCGGTGCTGCGCTCGGTGATGACCGGCTTCAGAATAATATCCTGCGGTGCTTTCATTTCGCATACACCTCCTCGATTTTTGCAACTGCGCCCTTGCTGATGATGAACGCATCATGGTTCAGAATGTCATAAACATTCAGGGTGTTGACAGCAGAGGTCTTTACGCCCGGAATATTTGCAGCACTTCTGTAAACATTCTTATCAGCATCCTGTGTAACGATCAGAGCCTTGCTTGTCACGTTCAGACCTTTGAGCATGTTGACGATGGTCTTGGTCTTGAATCCCTCAACTGCGAGGTTATCGACGACGAAGAGTGTCTGATCCTGAACCTTCTGGGAGAATGCAGAGAGCATAGCCAGACGGCGTACTTTCTTGTTCAGAGTAAAGCGGTAGCTTCTCGGCTTCGGGCCAAGTGCAACGCCGCCGTGGTACCACTGCGGAGCACGGATCGAACCCTGACGGGCATGACCGGTACCCTTCTGGCGATAGGGCTTTCTGCCGCCGCCTCTGACCTCTGTCCGAGTCAGAGTGGACTGTGTGCCCTGACGCTGATTTGCAAGATAATTCACGACGCACATATGCATAACAGCTTCATTCGGTGTAATGCCGAACACAGCGTCATTGAGCTCGGTTTCGGAAACCTTTTTGCCGTTCATATCAAAAACATCAACTTTTGCCATTTCTGATTTCCTCCTTCCTTAACCCTTTTTCACGCTGTTGGTAATGGTAACGAGGCTGCCCTTCGGACCCGGGATCGCGCCGCGGACTGCGATGAGGTGATTCTCAGCGTCAACGGAAACGATGCGGAGATTCTGGACAGTCACCGTCTCAGCACCCATGTGACCTGCAAGACCCTTGCCCTTATAGATACGGGACGGAGAGGAGCAAGCGCCCATGGAACCTGCCTGGCGGTGAACAGGGCCTGTACCGTGCGTTTCCTTCAGTCTGTGCTGACCGTAACGCTTGATCGGGCCTGCATAGCCCTTACCTTTGCTGGTGCCCTGAACATCAACGATATCGCCTGCCTGGAAGATATCCGGCTGGATCGCATCGCCGACGTTGTAGGATTCAGCATCTTCCAGGCGGAATTCACGCAGTGTGCGGAGCGCACCGGTGTTTGCCTTTTCGAAGTGACCCTTCATAGGCTGATTGACCTTGTCTGCTTTCACAGCGCCGAAGCCAACCTGAATTGCACTGTAGCCGTCGTTCTCAACGGTTTTCTTCTGGACGACGAAGCAGGGACCTGCTTCCACGACCGTTACCGGCACGACTTTGCCGGCTTCATCGAAGATCTGCGTCATGCCGATCTTCTTGCCAAGAATGGCTTTCTTCATGTTTGGTTTCCTCCTTTGGTTATTGGTTGACGCAGTCCGCGCCAACTTGACCGGCGGTTTGAAGAGCACCGCCAATTTGGATTCCCGTCAGAGAATGAATTATTTCATCTCCATGTTGATGTCAACACCTGCGGGAATTTCCAGTCTGGTGAGAGCGTCCATCGTAGCCTTTGTGGGGCGGATGACGTCGATCAGGCGCTTATGTGTGCGCATTTCGAACTGCTCACGGCTGTCCTTATACTTGTGCACTGCGCGGAGAATCGTGATGATTTCCTTGTCAGTCGGAAGCGGGATGGGACCCGAAACCTTCTGAGCACCGCCGCGTTTTGCGGTCTCAACGATTCTTGCTGCTGCGGCATCAACTGTCGCATGCTCATAGCCCTTGATCCGAATTCTCAATTTTTCGCTGCCTGCCACTTGATTAGCCTCCTTTAGTTTATTTGTGTTTCGCTGTCGGGGGGCATGAAGTGAGCTTGCCTATGTGTCAGTCTGTAAAATTCGCATTCCGGCTCTTACAACCGACTCGCGTGTTTCTTATTTATGACTCCATAAAAAACCCCGCTGCAAGATTCATCTTGCATCGGGCTTACAGAATGAGATACGCAGAACGTGTACCGTTCCGCCGTTTGTACGCAAAAAGGCTCCCGACCTACAAACCTCTGCTTTCCTGAATGTGTTGTCCGTAAGATGACAGCACAGACTCCTTCAGCAGACAGTCTGCGGTATCGCAGCATTTTCGCACACACAGTGCATCATCTCAAATCGCCCGTCTAAGCGGACATGCTCCGCACGAATTACCGGCACACAGCCGCAACCTCGTGTTTCTTCGCATATCTTGTGCATCAGCTTTATCATTATAGCATATTTGTCTGCAAATTGCAAGAGTAAATCCAAAATTTGCCCATTTTTCGCAATAGAACTTTATACAACATATCTGCCTAATTTTTAGGCATTTCGCACAACATCCGTATTTGCTCCATATCACGATGCTG
>DMBA01000183.1 GCA_003446315.1 Ruminococcus sp.
TTTGTGCTGCGCGGAAGCCGCGCTGCAAATGATCTAAAGTCCGCCGGATTGCACAATATAACCCAAAGACAAGTGTTCTGAACGAAAACCATTTGCAGATTCAAGGTGAAGCCCGCTGTAAATGATCTAAACTCCGACAGATGTTCTCTGCAAAACTGATTGCTTTTTACCGCATAATATGTTATACCGGGCAGTGCCCGGCTCCAATTCTGCTCCAATGCAGTCTCACTGTACATTTTTTCTGATTGCTCCCATTGAACTTTTCCGCATAATATGTTATAATAAAGGCATCATGAAAAACAGGGGGAAATTGCGATGGCAATGGGAATACAGCCGGAAGAACTGATTGCACAATATTGTGATCTTGATCTGCTGACGGATGCGCTTGCAGCCGGGCAGGAACAAAAAGCAGAGCAGGAGCTGGATCAGGCGATGAAAAATATCCTTGCGGAGCAGCCGGATCCGGAAACGCTGTCTCTGCTGGTAAACTGTTTATTTGTGGTGCTGCAATATCATGTATTTTACGGTTTTCTCGACCGTATGCAGCTCACACTTGGAGATACATACGCAGACCGTGCAGCGATGCGGAAAGATTACGCCGCATGGAAAGCGGGTGAACCGCTGCAAGATGCACAGTGGCTGAACGATTCCGGTGCAGCGGCGCGTGTATTTGCAGCGCTGAACGCCCTGCGCCTGACCGCAGATGATTTTGACGAATATCCGGCACCGGAGATGAAGGAACCGAAGTGGCAAAAGAAGACCTTCGGCGAATTTGAGCTTGTCACGATTGCGGATGCAGAGATCACGGATGACGGCGGACTTGCAGCCGATCCCGACCCGACCGGCAAGGATTATGTGCTGCATGACGCAGACGGTGTGACCTATTATCTGAATCACATCCGGAAATCGGCAGTACCGGGCGGCTTGGATCCGGAAGAAGAACGGCTTTATACTGCAGACGGCTGGATCGACGGCTACACCGGCAAAACGCCGCGTGAAATAGAATTCGAGATCTATGACGGCGGCTTTATATTCACATACAGCACAGACGGCGTAGATGATTCCGAAGCGGAGAACAGTCCGCGCTGGATGCCCTATGAACTGTGGGTACAGGGCAGAATTGCAAAACGCCGCGCACAGCAGGCGCAGTTCCTTGCAAAGTATCTCTGATTGAGGAGTGTGATGCGCAATGGCATCCTTTTCCAACGCCGCCAAGACCGAGATCTGCGGCAATATCCGGACAAAAGAGCACCGTTCGTTTTTGACAGGGATCCTGTTGGCTGCAAGACGGTTCTCTGCGGATGAGATCGTGCTGCAAACGGAATGTGAAGCGTTTGCGGCGATGCTGCCCAAGCTGATGCAGACAGCGGGCGTGCAGAAAAATCTGGATACGGAATACCGCGGACGCACCGGCAGACAGGCAGTCTGGAGCTTTACGCTTTCCGGAAAGCAAGCAGTTTCGTCAGTTTTGGCATATACCGGCATGCAGGCGGAAGATCGCACAGCGCTGCTGAATGAAATGGGCGGCAATGCATTTGCCGCTGCGATGGCAGGCTGTTTTGTGTTATGCGGAAGCGTAACGGATCCGGAACGCGGGTATCATCTGGAGCTGGTTTTTCCGGATGAAGCCGCAGCCGGAACGATCCGTTCGCTGCTGACGGCATATCAGCCGACGATCTGCATGAAATCGACGCAGCGCAAGGGCGACACGATTTTATATTTGAAGCAGAATGAGCAGATCTGTGATGCACTGACCTTTTTCGGTGCACCGAATGCGTCCATGTCGATGGCGGAGCAGCAGGTATACAAAAGCATCCGCAGCCAGACGAACCGCCGCACGAATTGCGATCTTGCGAACATTGACAAGACCGTGACAGCGGGAGCGCAGCAGGTTGCAGATATTCAAAAGATCGCGCGGGAAATGGGGCTTGATTGCCTGCCGGCGACTTTGCAGGAGATTGCAAAGGTACGGCTTGCAGAGCCGGAAGCAAATCTGCGGGATCTGGGAGCGATGTGCAATCCGCCGCTTTCACGCTCCGGCGTGCATCATCGTTTGCAGCGCATCTCAGAGATCGCCAAAAAACTGCCGTAAACGGGATAACAGGGAAGAAATCCGCTTTGGGTTTCTTCCCTGTTTGTCATTATGTATCGGAAAGTGTTTACAGGATATCCTGTAAAAAGCTCGTACCTGCGAGTGTATCCGCATGCACACCGAGCCATTCGCAAGCAGTTTGTCCGATGTCGGAGAAGCCTGTGCGGATTCCGAGATCGACCGGCTTGATCTGCTTTCCCCAGACGATCAGCGGGATATATTCGCGGGTATGGTCGGTGCCGTGTGCAGCGGGATCGCAGCCGTGATCGGCGGTAATCATCAGGAGATCGTCGTCCCGAAGCTGCGGGAGCAAAGCGCCGAGCTGTGCATCGAAGACATTGAGCGCATGTGTATAGCCTGCAATATCGCGGCGGTGCCCGTAAGCGCTGTCAAATTCCACGAGATTGACGAAACAAAGCCCGTCAAAATCCTGCGCAGCGAGCTGAATGGTCTTGCCCATGCCGTCGTCATTGGAAACGGTGCGATGCCCCTCAGAGATGCCTTGTCCGTTGAAAATATCGCGGATCTTGCCGACTGAAATGACCTGTTTGCCGGCATTTTGGATCAGATCGAGCGCAGTCGGAGCGAAAGGCGAAACGGAATAATCATGGCGATTTGCGGTGCGCTTGAAATTGGGATATGTCCCGACAAAGGGTCTTGCGATAATGCGCCCGACGGCAAATTCGCCTTGCATGATTTCCCTGGCTTTTTCGCATATTTTGTATAATTCCGGCACGGGAATCAGATCCTCATGCGCAGCGATTTGCAACACACTGTCCGCCGATGTATAGACGATCAGCGCACCGGTTTCGAGATGCTGTTTGCCGTAATCGCGGATGACCTCTGTGCCGGAATAGGGCAGATTGCAGAGGATCTCGCGCCCTGTCGCAGCGCGGAGCTGATCGAGCACGGCATCTGGAAAGCCGTTCGGATAGGTTTTCATCGGGACGGTTGAGATCAGACCTGCGATTTCCCAGTGACCGGTCGTTGTATCTTTACCGGCGGAGCGCTCAGCGCATTTGCCGAATGCGGCAGCAGGGGACTGCGCAGGAGTGCCGCAGCCGATGCCGTTGATATTGAACAGACCCATTTGCGTGAGATTGGGCACGCGGAGCTTTCCGGAATTCACAAGAGAACGGATGGTATGCGTACCGCAGTCGCCGAAGTTTGCAGCATCGGGCAGTTCGCCGCAGCCGCAGCTATCCAGAACGATGAGAAAAACACGTTTCGCCATAAGAACCCCCTGTTTTGTATTATTTTGCATATACAACGTCATAGCCGGCAGCACGGATCAACCGGTTATAGACGGCAAGACCAACGCCGTCTGTGCGCGGAGCACGCACAAACAAATGCTGAACGCCTGCCGCATCGGCATCCCGCAATGCGGCGAAAAAGACGGCTGCACGCGCTTCATCGGTATCGCCGTAAGCGCGGCAGGGGATGCCTGCTTCCTGACAGGCAGGCACATCGGCATCAAAGACGAGTGCCAGCATGCCTTCCGGATTCTGATTCGCAACATAGTGCAAAAAAGCGCTGCTGCCGCCCTGCACGAGTGTGACCTGCGCATTGGGCGCATAGTGCTTATATTTCATACCGGGAGAACGGATCACGCGCCCTGCTTCCGGCTGTGCGAGCACGGCATCATCCACGATCACACGTTTTGCGATCGTGCCGAGCTGTTCCGGTGTCACAAATCCGGGACGAAGCACGCGCACGGTTTCGGCGTCATCGAGCATAATCACGGTCGATTCCACGCCGCATGCACAGCTTCCGCCCTCAACGATTGCAGGGATCCTGCCGTCCATATCCGCCATCATATGCGCCGCGGTGGTAGGGCTTGGGCTGCCGGAACGGTTACCGGAAGGAGCCGCCAGCGGAACGCCGGCAGCGCGGATGAGCGCCTGTGCGACCGGATGCGCAGGGAACCGTACCCCGACGGAATCCAGACCGCCTGCGGTCAGTGCAGGGACTTGTTCCGAGCGCGGGAGAATGATGGTCAGAGGTCCCGGCCAGAAGCGTTCTGCGAGTGCAGCGGCAAGCGGCGGGATCTCTGTGACAAGCGGAGCCCATTCTGCGAGATCAGCGATATGGACGATCAGCGGATTATCGGCAGGTCTGCCTTTTGCGGCAAACACTTTCTTCACGGCTTCGGGATTTCCGGCATCACAAGCAAGACCGTAAACGGTTTCGGTGGGCATGCCGACGGCTTCCCCGTTCCGGATCAATTCGGCGGCAAACGGGATGCCGTCTTCCTGCAAGAGCAAAGTTTTCATGCCTGTTCCCCCTTTTGTGCAGCGAGTTTTTCGGCTTGTTCGGCGGTCATGAGGGCATCCAGCACGGTATCGAGATCGCCGTTCATGACATCTTCG
>DMBA01000375.1 GCA_003446315.1 Ruminococcus sp.
AGGACGGCGAGAAAATCTCCCATTTGCTGAGTGGTTTGCGTTACCTGAAAAGAGCTAGTTTTAATCAGACTGTATTTAACGGCTCATGGTATGGCATGTTTGAGGGCTGCACGAATCTGACGACAGCTGATCTGGAGATCAGGGTGGGGCAGAAGATCAACGATGCTGAAGATCTGTTCAAAGGGTGCAGCAGCCTGACAACTATTTACTGGAATAATTGCTTCGATACAAGTGAAGTCAAATATATGAGCAGTATGTTTGAAGGCTGTTCCAGTCTGACAGAGATTGATATGACGAAATTAAATTTAAGCAGCGTGAAATACATAGATTATATGTTTGCTGACTGTTCCAGTCTGACGAAGCTCGATCTTTCCGGTTTACCTTCCGGAAATATCAATTTCCAAGATAGTAAAATCTGGGAAGCGTTATTCCTGCGGTGCTATAGTCTGAACCGGCTGGATCTGCCTGCGAATTTCCGGCTGGATAGATATATGGGGCTCCCTTATACAGACGTCCCTCATCTTTATTGTCCTTCGGGCTGGGCTTTTTCAGATGATCTGTATACGGTTGTAACAAATAAAATAGGGCTCAGCGGTGACTATGCGAGCTGGGACAATGGCAACGGAATTGCAGAATATAAAGTTGCGGCTCCGACAACACCTGTAACGTTCCTGCGCTGCTTCGACTGGATCTGTGACGGCGACTGCTTCTTGGTAGATCTGTTCAATCATGTAATGGATATATACAGCGATTTCAACTCGTATGAAATACGCACTCTTCCGGACAAAGCCAACGTCACCACGATCAATTTTGCTGGGAATAATATTTCTTTGGAGGGCGACTGCACCGACCTTTTCGCAGGCTATTCCTCTCTGCAGAAGATTGATCTCTCAAATGTTGACATGAGCGGTGTCACAAGCACAAGCCGCATGTTTGAAAACTGCAGCCGCCTGACTGAATTCACGGCATCTTTCAGTAACAGCGGCAAATATCCCGTCAATCTGACAGATATGAGCTATATGTTCTCCGGCTGCAAAAAAATGACAAGCTGCGGCATGTATAACTGGGATTTGAGCAAAGTCTCGACCTTTGAAGGAATGTTTGACGGATGCAGGCTGCTGAAGTACTACGAACCGGGAATACAGAAGCAAACGGCTAACTGCACCAATGTCAAATATATGTTCCGGAACTGCAGCGCGATGACACATCTCAATCTGGGCATGTGGAATTTGCAGAATGTTCCGCTGAATAACAAAGCGGATATGTTTGCAGGCTGCACAAGCCTGCAATGGCTGACCGCCAACTCACAGTTCGGCGATATTTCTGCAAATATGAAGCTGAGAAATGATAACGGCGGCTGGGGCGACAATACAACACACACCGCAGACGGCAGCATCAGCGGCAGCGGCACCTACGCTGTCATCTCCGACGGATTCGGCACATATTTCCACATGTCTGAGTTTGGTTATGTCATAAATATCGGGGCCAACATAGATGACTACCCCGTTCCCGGAAAGAAGATCACCAATAATTTTAGAGCAAGTTACAATGGCTACACGATCGCGGACTCTGCAAGCGGCTGGTATGATGCAAACGGATACAAGCTGGAGAAAAACGCGGTGTTCCAGATGGAAGGCGCTTATTATCTGAAGCTGACATTTAATCCGACGATCGCAACCGGCTTCCGCGAAATCACACCTGATGTATTGAAGAACATCAAGATCGGGTTCAAGTCGGGCAATTCTTATTACGATTACGATACAAAAAAGCAGTTTGTCGATGTGAGAGCAGGCAAACGCAACAGTGACGGCACGATTGAACTCTACTGCGTCGTGGATTCCGGCGCAGGAAATCCGCAGATCTCCGATACATCTCCGAATACGCTCAAGACGGCGAATCTTCCGGGTGATGTGGTCTACAAGAATGATGATACCTATTCAGCACAAGGCAAGATCCCCTGTTTCAGACTGCCCAGTATCCGCTACAAAGCTGAGCCGATGCGGATCGAACTGATTACACAGTTGACAAGCAGCGCCTATCAGAATTATCTCGGCTACGGCAGAATAGAATATTATGTGAGCGTGGACGGCGGCGAGAAGCAGTCTATTATGGAGAACTTTATCAGCGGCCTGCAGCCGAACACGACCTATAGACTTTTGTTCGTGAATTCCAGCGGCGAGCGCTTCGGTCTGAGGACTTGGTCAACGACATCCGCGAGCAGTCTCGCAATTATGAATACGGTATCTGTCACCTTCGGCGGTACGCTCGGACTCAATTACTATGTCACACTCGGCAGCAATATCCGGAACGCACCCGGCGCCTATGCTGAGTTCACGATCGGCGGCGTGACAAAGCGTCAGCTGTTCTCTGCCGCAGCGACTGACAGCAGCGGCCGCACCAAGTTCACCTGCGACATCAATGCATTGCAGATGAGAGACAATATCAACCTCAAGCTCTGTAACAGCAAAGGTCAGCCGTACACCATGTATTCCAAAAAGGGTGTTGATCTGACAGAAAGCGGATTGGATTATTCTGTCGCTGCATACTGCAACACCGTTATATCTACAAGCACAAACAGCAAAATGGTAAATCTTGCGAAGGCAACGCTCGATTACGGCGCAGCTGCACAGCTTTATTTCAACTACAATGCAGCCGGATTGACTGTCAGCAGCGATGTGACCAATGTGAATGCAAATGTGTTCGATCAATATGCGGTAAGCAAGTCCGGCAAACAGCCGTCAGGCATAAGCAAAGTCACAATGTCTGTTGTTTTTGATTCCGATAATTCATTAAAGGTCTATTATTATTACAACGCAGGCATAAATCCCTTACGCTATACCTATTACATTGACGGCAAAAAAGCAACTCTGAAAGATAATGGCAACGGCTATTATCTTGAAGTACCGAATATTGCTTCCAATAAGCTGAACAACGCATTTACATTTACTGTCAAAGATAACAAATCGACTTTCGATATCAAAGCAAGTGTTCTGAGCTATGCAAGAAGCCTCGCAAAAAGTACAGATACCAACAAGCAGAATCTTGCAAAATCGCTGTACCTGTATAATCAGGCAGCAGCAGCTTATGCAAAATGATCTGAACAGCAACAAACTTGAAAGGAGGTGAATACCATGGAGAAGTACGAAAAGCCCGTCATCGGAATCGTTGAATTTGATGCAGAGGATGTTATCACAACCAGTAATCCGCCGGAAGGTGAAGAGATTGAGATCTGACAATCCAAATGAAGAGCATCATCCTGTTTCGGGATGATGCTTCTTCATAGCAATGAAAAGGTGAAACATGAAATATTTATTCGGAATACTCGTTATATCCGGCATCCTGCTGACAGGCTGCCGCAGAGAAGAATCCTCTGTTCCTGAAGCATCCGGATCATCACAGACGGAAACCACAAGCAGCACATCGACAGAGCATACAAATGCTGAGACGACTGTTTCATATGAGGAAACAACTTCAAAAGCAGAATCCACAGAAACTACCACGGTCGAAGACAGCCGGGAAGAATATGAGATCGAACCGGAAATTCTGCCGGATGCTACAGCAGATGATACTGCGGGCGAGCAGGAATACAGTCAGGAACCGGATCATACCCTCATTTTCCATCCGGAAGGTGAGGAAATCGACCCGTTTCAATAAATGCATATGAAAGCGAGAAGAAACATAAAACTGAATCCGTAATTTTTGACTCACGAAACCAAAGGCGAGCATATCACCGTGTCTACAGCAGGAACAAAGTTCAGCGGGCTGATCCGCTGGTTTATACCAATGTTATCGAGGACAGCAATCAGGGTGCTGAACTTTGATCCGCAGACCGGTGATCCACTTGGTCTTGTCTTTCAAAGCGCAGAGGATACACCGTTCATTCTCGCCTGCAATGCATCGAGAAAACCGGACTGTGAGATCACCTTTATTCCGGAAATGACCGGTGTGCAACAATCATTCAAAGTATATCTCAGTGAATCGACCTATGACCCGATGTGTACAGACAGCAAAATTAAAATACTGAATGAACGGAGGAAAACATAATGGCACAGAATTCAACGCAGATGTGCTGCCCGAACTGCGGCGGCACGATGGAATTTGATCCGGCAGCCGGAAAACTGAAGTGTATATTCTGCGATTCTGTATTCACACAGGAGGAATGCGCGGCGTTTTTCAGCGAGCAGGAATCGCAGGAGACTGCAAAGCAATCCGGCAGCGACTGGGGCAGCGATGCCGACGATATGAAGGCATATTCCTGCAACACCTGCGGCGCGGAGATCCTTGCCGATGAGAATACGGGTGCATCGCGCTGCCCGTACTGCGGCAATCCAACGATCATGGAGGCGCAGTTTACCGGCGCAGCAAAGCCGGATTTCGTAATCCCGTTTGCATTCAACAAGCAACAGGCAATGGAGAAGTATAAGGAATACTACGAAAAGAAAAAGCTGCTGCCAAAAGCATTTCTGGACGGCAATCAGGTCGATGAAATTCAGGGCGTGTATGTGCCGTTCTGGCTTTTTGACGGTGCGGTCACAATCGACGCGGAATATGAAGCCGCGGATAAGGAAGATACGCCGACAGAGACAATCCGCCGCATTTACCGTGCAGAACGCCGCGGCACAATCTCCTTTGAGAATGTGCCTGCGGATGCATCAAAGCGGATGCCGGATGCAATCATGGATTCGGTCGAGCCGTTCAGATTTGACGAGCTCAAACCGTTCAATATGATGTATCTGCCGGGATTTCTCGCGGAAAAATTCGATGTCGAGGGCGACGATGATCTGGAGCGTGCCGAAAAGCGCGTCATCTCAACCGCAAAATCGAAAACACAGGCAACTGTCAAGCACAATGAGGTTCACGAAAAGCGCGGAAACTTCACCGTCAATTACACAAAGAAGAAATATGCGCTGCTGCCTGTCTGGTATCTGACAACCAGCTGGAACGGCAAACAGTGGAGCTTTGCCATGAACGCACAGACCGGAAAATTTACGGGCGATCTGCCGGTCGATTACGCAAAGCTCGGCATTGTGACCGCACTCGCCGCGATCATTCCGGGTATCCTGCTCTGGCTGCTGATGAAGAGCATTCCGGTCGCTGTGATCGCTGCGCTGATTATCGCGCTGATTGTATTTTTCGGCGGAAAGGGCAGTATGCGTCCGGTTCACAATGCATCGCAGGCGAATGACTATATGGACAAGCAGGTGCGGCTGGTGTATTCGCAGGATCATTTTGTCCGCACAGAACGCAAGCCCAAGGAGCAGCGTCCGGCAGAACCGGCAAAATAAGATATTCTCTTTCATATAACTGACCGTCGTTCCGGTTTGGAGCGGCGGTCAGCTTGATTTTTATAGAAACCCTCTGTTTCTCATGCAGGATATGATTCTATAGACATCATAAGTTCAAGGAAATAAGCCTTTGCTTGTTCGTACAAAGCCAAACCTGAATATCTGTGGGCGAAATTTCCTGAATATGCTGTCTTCCGTCATGCTGATAATCAAAAGTGGTTCGGGCTTGTGATGAACATATCCTATGATAAGATCAACAGGGATAAAAGCGGTATGGTGGACATACTGAATGTCAAGCTAGATGACATTTTCCTGCGTGACTTATTGGTACAGTAGGACGGTTACTATATCGGCTACCATATCAGCCGTGCCACAATAATCAGTGAGGAGAAGACTATGTCAGCCTTTCATTACGGAGTG
>DMBA01000290.1 GCA_003446315.1 Ruminococcus sp.
GGCCAAAGGGGGCAGACTGTAAATCTGTTGCGTCTCGCTTCGGTGGTTCGAATCCACCCTCTCCCATTCCTTTTCTTTATGCTTTCTGCAAGATGTACAGCTTCGTACATCTTTTTCCATTTCTATATTTCTGGGAGAGTTCCCGAGTGGCCAAAGGGGGCAGACTGTAAATCTGTTGCGTCTCGCTTCGGTGGTTCGAATCCACCCTCTCCCACCAGACTTCAAACCGTGCTGCATTTTGCGGCGCGGTTTTTGCTTTTTTCCATTCCCGATTCACCGGCTTTCTTTCTTAAATTACCATGAACCATATTGACATATCACTTTTCAAATGGTATAATAATAGTAATATGACCCATTTACTTTTGAAGGAAGCGATTGCAACGCTATGCGTAATCAGAAAAAACAAAGGAAGTCCAGTCAGGCGAAATACGCCGTTTTGTGTATGTTTCTGATATTCTTAACAATTTATACTATAATATTCTTCATAGATCGCAAAAAGACACAAAACACCGCCGCCGATGATATTGTCGAAACCGGCATCAATGAGACTCTGACCGTCACCGCACCCCAAACCACTGCCGCGACGATCGTAACCACCTATACAACCGCTGCCGATTTCCCCGAAACAGTACAGACAGAACCCGCTGTCACACAAGTCCCCCGCAATGTCTTCCTGACATTCGATGACGGCCCGTGTGAAAATACGCCGGAAGTGCTCAGTATTCTGGATCAATACGGTGCGCGTGCCACGTTTTTCACGGTCGGTTTTTATGTTGACCGTTATCCCGAACTCGTCGGTCAGATCGCCGATCACGGAAATCTGATCGCCTGCCACTCTTATACCCATGACCTTGACCAGTGCTATGCCAGCGCCGATACATTTATGGGCGAGGTACATCAGTGGGAAGAGGCGGTCATCAATGCATGCGGCTTTTTGCCGGATCGCATTTGTGTCCGGTTCCCCGGCGGCTCCACGACAAAAAATGCTGCCCCCGTCAAAGATGAGATCTTCAGCAAGCTGCTCGCCGGAAATTATCGCTGGTTCGACTGGAATGCAGGCGATAACGATAAATGGCCGAAAGGCAATACCGAAAATCTGCCGGAAGAAGAATATTTTATGGAATCTTACCGGCAATGCATCGGATGGTATAAAGATACACCGGAAACACCGGTCGTCATCCTGTTCCACGATACGGAGATCGGTACGGTGCATATCCTGCCGGAGATCTTGCAGGATCTGATCGACCGCGGCTATCGCTTCAAAACGCTCGATGAGCATCCGGACTGGAATTGACCCCAAAGCATGCTGTAACCCGCAGCATGCTTTTTTCATCGGAACCCAACCAGCAGAAAGGAGCACGCAAATGACCACAAAAGAGCGCGTTCTCGAACAATTGGAACAGCAGCGCGGCAAAAGCATCTCCGGAGCAAAACTTGCAGAGCAGCTTTCGCTCTCCCGCAATGCCGTCTGGAAGGCGATCACAGCGCTGCGTACAGAAGGTTATCAGATCCAAGCCGTGACCAATAAAGGCTATTGTCTTGCGCCGGAAAATGATATTCTCTCCGTGCAGGGCATTCTCCCCTTTTTGTCGCCCGATGCTGCGAAATATGCAAACCAGATCTCTGTCTTCGATTCGCTGCCTTCAACCAATCAAAAAGCAAAGGAATACGCCGTTTCCGGTGCTGCACACGGAACTGTGGTCATCGCGGAAACGCAGACCGCCGGCCGCGGCAGATATGACAGGTCTTTCTTTTCGCCGAACGGCGGCTTATATCTCAGCATCGTGCTGCATCCTGCGCACCTGCCCTTTACGCATATCACGGCTGTGACTGCCTTTGCTGCAAATGCCGTCTGCGAAACGATCGAGGCACTTTCCGACCGGAAACCTGCGGTCAAATGGGTCAATGATGTGCTGATTGGCGGCAAAAAAGTCTGCGGAATCCTGACAGAAGCCGTCACCGATTTTGAAAGCGGCGGATTAAGCTGGATCGTGCTCGGCATCGGCATCAATCTCACCGCACAGTTTCCGCCGGAGCTGCAAAAGATCGCAGGTGCTGTGTTTCCGGATGGTGCACCTGCCGGCTGCCGGAATCAGTTTGCCGCTTCGCTCATCAACAAGCTCCTCACAGACAGCGCCATACCGGATGAACCCGCGATTTTTGCCGCATACCGGGCGCGTTTGCTGCTGCCGGAAGCAGAGATCACCGTGCAGCAGGGAGATGTCGCTTATCCCGCTTCTGCGGTCGGGATCAACGACTGCGGCCATCTCATCGTGCGCCTGCGGGACGGTTCACAGCGCATCCTGACATCCGGAGAGATCCGTCTGCCCTACCCTTCTGCATAATAAGACTCGCCTGATTGTCAACTTTTTATCATCATGCAGTTGACAATCAGGCGGTTTTGTGTTATAATAGGGTTGTCAAAAAATGCATGCTGTATGCATGTATCCGCTTTATATATAGTATAGGAGCACACTATGGAACAAACCATCCGCGCAAACAAACATTTCCGGACAATTGATCTGACATACATAGCGATCGGGGCTGCATTGATCGCTGTTTGCTCATGGATCAGCATACCAATGTCTGTCCCGTTCACGCTGCAAACATTCGCCGTCTTCTTCCTGTTGATGCTGCTCGGCGGAAAACGCGGGACATGCGCGGTTCTGGTCTATATTCTGCTGGGCGCGGCAGGCGTACCGGTCTTCTCCGGTTTTTCATCCGGCATCGGCGTCCTGCTCGGCAGTACCGGCGGTTATATTCTCGGTTTCCTGCTGACCGGCTTGATCTACCTCGGATGCACAAAGCTGTTCGGCGAAAAACTGCCCGTCATGCTGACAGCGCTGGTTCTGGGACTCGCTGTTTGTTATACCTTCGGAACTGCGTGGTTTTTGGTCGTCTATAACCGTGCAAATGATGCCATCGGCATCGGAAAAGCGCTCTCATGGTGTGTGATCCCGTTTCTAATCCCCGATCTGGTCAAAATGGCTTTGGCTTGCCTGCTCGCCAACCGGATCAAGCCGTTTCTCTCCAAATCCGGCATCGCTGCCGATACGCACTGAAAATCATATATAAAACAAGCACCTTCGCAAATTTCATGCGAAGGCGCTTTTTCTTTAGGTACCGGTAAATGCTTCCACAACTGCATATGCCGTCACAAGCTGCGGGATCGGTGTTTCCATGATAAACACGGTCTGATCCTGTATCCAGACGATCGTGCCGGAAGTATCCGGATAATTCACACTCGTGGAAAGAAATGCCTTTTTCCCGCCGATTTCCAGATAATTGATATTCCGCGTGCCGGTGCGGTACTGAAAATAATAGGATGCGATCGGGCTGGAATGGATGACAAACACCGTGCCGTCCGGCAAAGTCACCGTGTATTCATAATATGCATCCTCCATATAATCCGTGACTGCTACGCTGCCCATCTGGTCTGCAAGCACATACTGCTTATTCGACAGTTCCGCGGGCTGATCGGTGCTGACCACGATCCGTTCCAGATTGTCAAACGGCGCTTCTCCCGGCACGAATTCGACACGCACCTGCGGCGATTCTGCAACCGGCTGCGTTTCCGAATAGGTTTTGGAAGATTCGATGACCGTCTGTGCAGAAGGCTGCAATGCGGTCACAACAGATGTGGTCGGTGCGATGGGTGATGTGCCATCACGCGGTTCCGCCTGAACATTCGTCACATCCGGTTCTGAAGGGGAAGAATCGGTTTGTAAGGTTTGTTCCGGCAGAACCGTTTGTGCGGCAATTGTTGTGCGGACTGTCTGCGCAGTTGTTGTGCGGACAGATTCGGAACCGGTTGTCGTCAGCGTTGTCGGCGTTGTCAGCGTTGTTGCGCCGGCAGCCGTTCCCGCTGTTTCTCCTGTATCCGATGTGACCGGCGACAGGGTCACCTCAGTGATAATGCCGGATGAAGAATCCTGCTGTGTAAGCAGATCCGGCGTAGCTGCGGAGCGAAGCTGCATATAAAAGATCGCTCCTGCTGTACAGATCGTCAGCAGCAGACAGGCTGCAACGCCCGGTCTGCTGGCATAAAAACGGGTGTCCCGCTTCTGACCGGTCTGTTTTTTCATCAGAATATGCGGCAGACGATCGGACGAAACTGCCTCATTCTGTTCCTGCTGCACATCGGCTTCGGTGATGGGATCATCCGCGCCGCTTTGCTGCAAATATGCCTGAAAGCTCTTTTCAAATACATGCGACATATCCCAGTCTGCCGGATACTGCTCTGCAATTTTCTGCGCAGTTTCCGGGTCTGCATGTCTCAGAATATCTGCTTCCCGATTCCGGAATTTCATAACAGCTTCCTCCTTCCTCATAAAGATACGCCGTCTTCCGCCAGCAGCTTCCGCAGTTTTTTCAAAGCGCGGCTGAGTCTGACGCGAACAGCAACAGTCTGCATTTCCAGTGTTTTGGCGATCTCATCGGCTTTGCGGTCATAAAAATATTTTTGCAGCACGATGGTCGCATCCGGTTCTCCGAGCGACCTGATCTTCTCATACAGGATCCCGCTGACTGTTTTGTTCTCAAACTCCGAGGCGACATCTGTATCCGCTGCAACAAACTGCAATTCTTCTTCTTCCACCTGCTTTTGCATCTTGACAGAAGTGCGTTTCCGGAACATGTCGATCGCAGTGTGCTTGGCGACCGTTCCGATATAACTTTGCAGCGATCCTTCATGAATGTCATCATAATGCAGGAACACATCGGTGAACACCTCACTGACGCAGTCCTCTGCATCCTCTTTTGTTCCGACTGTTTTGATCTTATTCCAGATAATCGCATAAACATAATTCTGATATTGCTGAAACAATGCCCGATACCCGTCCTCACGGGACTGTGATATCATCGAGCGCAGTTCTCTTTCTGTCATCGCAGTCCCACCTCATTGCAAATTTGATCGTTTGCTTTCATATCAAACAATCGAAATAACAGAATAAACGTTACATGATTTCTGATAAAAGCAGTTTTTTTCATTTTATGTGGAAACTGCTGTCATTTTGCAGTGGAATATTGTGCACTCTGACATTTTCAATGGCTGCCCACGGATTCTTTTCAATTGCGAGCATCATATCTTCCAGATCGCGCACAGTGCCCTCTGCTTCCATCTCGACACTGCCGTCACTGCAATTGCGCACCCAGCCGGTCACGCCGAACTGTCTTGCCGCAGCGGCTGCACGGTATCGGAATCCGACCCCCTGAACATAACCGAGATAAACAATATGTTTGCGTACTTTTTCCATCCGGATTCTCCATTTTTCTCTTTCTGTATTGATATATGCAGCCCGAAAGCAGCATGCCTGCGCTGCTTCCGGGCCGTTTGCTGCAATGATGTCATCGTGCGGGATCATTCGATCCGGATCTCGCCGCCCATTGTGACCGGTGTAACCGGATTTGAGCCAATATCATTCATGCTGACGATCGCAGTTGTGAACGTATAGACTGTTCCGGGCTCTGCATCATCCGGAATATCGAAATAGCAGGTATACAAAGCGCCGTCTTTGGTGCTGTCTGCGGTGCCGAATGATGCAAAGCCAACGATCCGCTGTTCTGCGCCGTAGCTGCAAATTGCGGTCAGTCCGTCGGCTGCCTCGCCGAGTGTATAACGCAGTTTATCATTATCCATGACCGGTCTGATCGCGGGATCATGGAAAAGCTGGATGCCCGATGTCAGGAAGCCGGGATTGTTCCAGAACTGCACCGACACAGCGACATTCTTTTCGCCCGGATGTGCCGTAATTTTACCGACACCGATCGTCGGCTCAGAACCGACTTCATAGCCGGTATCGCCGCCTGTCTGCGCAGCCGGTTCCTGCTGCTGTCCGCCGGAACCGTTATTCTGCGGCGGCGTGGTATTCTGCACATTCTGCTGCGTACCGGCTTCACCGGAAGGCGCAGTCTGTCCGCCCTGCTGCGGTGTTTCTGCATTGCCGTTTCCCTGCTGACTGTTCGCATCAGCCGGCGTTTCTGCATCGGAAACAGATGTACCTTCTGCATTTGTTTGAGCCGGATCTGCCGCTTTTGTTTCAGCAGCATCGCCGGCAGCGGTCGTTTCATCCGCAGAACCGGACGTTCCGTCAGCAGAATCGGTTGTCTGTGCATCAGCGGAAACGGTCGTTTCGGCACCGGAGCTGCCGGAATCCTCGGCGGTGGTGGGTTTGCCGCAGCCGCTGCACATCAGCAGCAGCGCAGCCATCATAGCGGTTATTTTATATGTATGCTGTTTCATAAAAACAGAACTCCTTTCGATATCATGCTGAGATCGCAATATGATAAACATTCCGCTGCGTCAGATCATTCGGCAGCGGTCTGAGCGACAACACCGTAATGCGGGCATCGGCTTCGGCACATCGCAGAATCGCTGCCGTGGGCTGAGCCGTAATCACCAGAATTGCCGCGGTTGGATCGCGGTTGACGCATTGCAGCAGTAAATGCTCGAATTTGCACGCAATTTCATCTGTCAATGCAGCAAGCAGCCGCAAATGACCGGTCAATGCATCTGCATCATTGCCAAAACGTGTTTCGGCAGGCTGACCGTTCAGAAGCGTATTGGCAGCAAACCGCACCGGAATGCGCATCGCTGCTGCTTTTCCGAGATAAGCTGCACAAAGCCGCACCGCATTCTCATAAACGGCACGGTCGGAAACACGGTCACGATCCGTTTCCCGCGTTTCCAGATTCAGCAGGATCGTCATGCCGGGCACGGCTGTTTCCTGATACTGCCAGACCATCAGGTTTTCAGAACGTGCAGAAGCGGTTTGACAAATATCCCGCACAGGATCTCCGTCAGTATATTGCCGGATGCCGCAGATTGCAAAGCGATCCGGGATCAGATTGCGGTTCCGGAGCATATCTCCGGTCAACTGCTGCGGAAGGATCGGGGGCAAACCGATCTCCCGGACTGCGGGCAGCACAGTCAGGAAGGCTTCCGCTTCGGGATATGGCTTGGAAAGCTCCATTGTCCCGAACAGGTCACTTATGAGAATCACCGCATGCGACACCGAAAAGATCCCGCGTTTTGTGCAGGTCACTTTCCAGCGCCTTTCTATTTTCCGGTACGGAAACAGACAGAAAAAGCTCGATATAAACCGGGTATCTTCTGACACAGCCGACTGCTCCGATGCGATCAGCAAAGATGCATGCGTCGTCAGCTCCGCCTTGACCCACGGCAGCGGGATGGGCTTCCTGCTGCATATCGTTTCTGTCAGGGTGACTGTGTCGCCTTCTGTTGCTTCCGGTACTGAAAAAGCAAGAGAATAGGTCAGTTCGCTGTAACCGAACCGACGGATCAGAAGCTGCGTGCAGAGAACGACTGCGCCGATCAGAAGCAGCAGCAGAATCAGGATCATACTTTGGGTACCTCTGTTGTATCCAACAGCTCTGCCGTGAGCTGCTCAGCGGCATGGGGATCATTCAGCAAGCCGCCCGCTGTTTGCAGACGATGCGTACAGACAGCCGGAAAAACGGCTTTCACATCATCCGGCAGCAGATAATCTCTCCCCTGCATGGCTGCAACCGCCTGTGCTGCATGCCGCAGCGCCAGAACAGCTCTGGTACTGAGCCCGAAGCGGATCTTCGGATGACGGCGGGATGCATCTGCCAGATCAAGCATATAATGCAGCACATCATCCGATGCGGAGACTGTTCTGACTGCACGCTGAATCTGACAAATCTGTTCAGGCGATGTCACCGGTTTCAAGGCATCCAACGGATCAGCGCACTGTCTGCCGCGCAAAATCTCGCACTCTGCCGCACGATCGGGCTGTCCCATTGTCAAACGCATGAAAAAGCGGTCAAGCTGGGCTTCCGGCAGCGGAAAAGTACCCTGTAATTCAATCGGATTTTGCGTTGCAATGACCAGAAACGGCTCCGGCAGCGCATACTGCTTTCCGCCGCAGGTCACCTGCCGTTCCGCCATGCATTCCAGCAGACCCGACTGTGAACGCGGTGCCATCCGGTTGATCTCATCGGCAAGCAGAAGATTCGTGAAGACCGGCCCGCGCCGGAAGGTCATTTCACGGGTACCATCCGGTTTCTGCATCAGCATTTCAAATCCGGTCAGATCCGCCGGCATCAGATCGGGCGTGCACTGGACACGCGCACTTTCACAACCGGTCAGGATCGCAAATGCCTTTACCAGCGTTGTTTTTCCGGTTCCGGGCAGATCTTCCAGCAGAACATGTCCGCCGCAAAAGACTGCGGCTGTCAGCATCCGGACTGTGTGGTCTGCGCCGTGAATCACCGTTTTGGCAGCGGCTGTCAGTTGTCCTGAGATCTCCGGTATGCCGGAAAGCGGGAAAATTGGTTGTTCAGACATTTGTCTCACCTCTCACTGAAATGGAAATCGGATAGAACATATATAGTATAGCACGAACGGCTTGTTTTGTCAAATACCTTCCGTTTCGGTTCGCTGTATACTATATGTATAATAACGATGCATTTCAACCGGCAAACCGCAACTTTTCGAATACTTAACGAAATATTTTCGCAATATTTGGGGATATAATTATCTTGCGAAATACGAACTTTGTGCAGAATTATAAAATGCACACTTTGTTTTTAGACATATTGCTCAACGAAAAACTGCCGAAAATGCGAATTGTTTAATGTTTGTTCATCATTTATTCATTATTTATCCATATACTACGTTCTGTTTTAGGATATAATGAAAGTGTCGGGATTCCGACCCAAAAATTAGAGGGATTTTTGGAAGCAATTTTAATTTTATCGAGAGGGGTTTTCTGTTATGAAAAAGCGCATTCTTCAAAAAATAGGCGCTGTATGTACCAGTGCGGTTCTCTCCACGACTGCTCTGTTTGCAACCAACAGCGTATCCACCCTGCCCGCAAAGGCAGCAGACACCGATAACTATGCAAAACTGCTGCAGTACAGCCTGTACTTCTATGACGCAAATATGTGCGGTCAGAACTCTGACTGCGCGATCGAATGGCGCGGTTCCTGCCATACCAGCGACGAGGTCGTCGGCGGCTATCACGATGCAGGTGACCATGTCATGTTCGGTCTGCCGCAGGGCTACGCAGCAAGTACACTCGGCTGGATCTACTATGAATATAAGGATACTTATAATAAACTCGGTCTGACTGACCACTACAAGACCATCTCCAAGCACTTCACCGATTTCTTCAAGAAGAGCACCATCCTGAGCGGCAACAGCGTTTCCAAGTTCCTTTATCAGAAGGGCGAAGGCAATGATGACCATATGTACTGGGGCGCACCGGAAAACCAGAACAGAAACCAAATGTACTGGACAACCAACGGCGCAAGTGATATCGCTGCGGAATATGCGGCTGCACTCGCTCTGGATTACATCAACTTCGGCGATGAAGAGTCTCTGAAATATGCAAAGGCTCTCTATCAGTTCTCCTGCCAGCACAATCAGGTCGCAAGAGAAGGCGTGCAGGGCTTCTATCTGAGCAATGACGCGAAAACTTCCGATGACCAGGCATGGGCTGCTGCATGGCTCCATATCGCTACCAAGGACGGCAGCTACCTCAACGATGCAAAATCCAAGGTCACACAGTATCTCGGCTGGGCACACGCATGGGGCAACACCGACCTCGGTGCGGCTGCTGTCATCGCTGAGATCACAAATGACTGGAGCAAGGTCAACGGCTATCTCAACTCCGTATGCACCGGCAACAATTACCTCTGCATGGACGGCTGGGGCAGCGCACGCTATAACTGCTCGATGCAGTTCGTTTCCCTCGTTGCATCCAAGCACTCCAACGCGAATTTCTCAAGCTGGGCAAAGGGTCAGATGAACATGATCCTCGGTCAGAACCAGTGGAACACTTCCTTTGTCGTCGGCTGGGATAACACTTCCCCGACACACTGCCACCACAGAGCTGCTTCCGGTTTGTCTGATGCAAACACCGATCAGCCCAATAAGTATGTGCTCGTCGGCGCACTTGTCGGCGGCCCTAACAAGAACGGCTACTACGCTGATAAGCGCGATGAATATGAGACAAACGAAGTCGCACTGGATTATCAGGTCGGTCTGGTCGGCGCTGCTGCTGCACTGTATGATGTTTACGGCACAGGCTCCACCGTCACCTCGATTCCCGGTGTCAAGAGCGGCAGCGTGATCCCAACACCCGGCACAACCACGACACAGGATCCCGGCACTCCCACCACCACGACCACTCCGGCTCCGACTCCGGGCGGTCAGAAGAATGCAACCTATACCGGCGGCGACGGCACATGGAATATTGATGTTTCCGGCGCTACTAAGCTCACCCTGACTCTGAAAACCAACTCCAATGATACCGAAACAAACGGCCGCTTCACTGTAAACGGCGAAGATACCAGATGGGAAGCAACTCCGAACAACGGCGTTTATACCGTTGAATTCAATGTTCCGTCCGGCGCAAGCAATGTGACCTTCCAGGTCTGGTGGCCGACCAGCTCTACCCTTGAGAGCGCTGTTCTCACCATGAGTGGTTCGCCTGCTGTGACCACCACCACAACAACCAAGACCACCACAACTACTACTACAACTACCACAACTTCTACTACGCCCAGACCCACGACCACCACGACCACCACGACCACAACAACAACGACACC
>DMBA01000173.1 GCA_003446315.1 Ruminococcus sp.
CCCGGCTCACCGATCAGGCAGGGATTGTTTTTCTGGCGGCGGGAAAGGATCTGGATCACGCGGGCGATCTCGGTATCTCTGCCGACAACGCCGTCCATTTTGCCTTCCTCTGCGCGTTTGCTCAGATTTGTGCAATAGCTGTCCAGATATTTCAGTTCCTTTTTCTTTTCGCGCTTCTTGCGCTTGCCTTCATCGGGTTTGCCTTCTTTGCCGCCTTTTTCATTCATTCTGCCAAAAAAGTTTGTGGGATTCTTTTTCTCAGCATCTGCTGCGGGCTTCTCTTTTTCTTCAGCAGGGGTCACCGGATGATCTGTAAACAGACGCTGGATGAAATTCGGGAGCGTGCTTGCCCCGCCCATTTCAAAGTTATCATCATCCATCAGATCCATCATCTGCTCGCTCATCTGCTCGACATCTTCATCTGATATGCCCATATGTTCCATATATTCCGCAACCTGCGGGATATTCATTTTCTTCGCACAAACCAGGCACAGCCCTTCATTGCGCTTCTCGTTGCCGTGCATTGTCGTAATGAATACCACTGCCGGTCGTTTCTTACAATTACTGCATAAAACCATGTAGATCCCGATTCCGCTTTTCCGGAACCGCACTCCTTTCAAAAACTGTTTTCTTTCTTATGGAGCCGCTGATGAAAGGAACTTTTGTCCCTTTGGCGGTGTACGGGGCAGCACCCCATTTCGAATCCATCGGAGATACCGATTGATTCAGCGGTTCCTTATATCAGTACGCGCACATGCTCATAGAAGAATGAAAAGACCTTAGAATGAATGATCGTTTCATTGTTGATGACACGCAGTTCATCGCCGCTGAGCATGACGATCAGCCGGATAATCAATGTCAGAAGAATCACCATTGCACTGGCTTCCAGCACGCCCAGAACGCCGCCCAGAAGCCGTTCGCTCGAATTCCGCAGATTGAGAAAAATGCGGTTTTGCAGCATCGCCGAGATCACGGCTGCAATGACCATCAGAACTGAGAAAATAATCAGATAGACGAAGATTTGCAGCACCTCTGTCGAGGGATCCTTGCTGAAAAGATCTTCCATCAATTCTGCATGCTGCTTCTCCGAATGACGCGGATTATACAGTTCTTTTACGATCGAACGCATGACCGCGGAATTTTCTGAGATCTGCTTGATGAAATTCTGCCGGACATATTTCGGAAGCCGGTCGCCCAGTTCCTTATCATAAGCCTCAAGAAATGTATCCCGCATGATCTGATAGAATTCATCTTTCGGGCAAACCTCAGAGCCGCTGCTTTCATTTGCATAGTGATACAAAAGCAATTCAAAGCTCTCCTTGCCGTCGCTTGACAATGCTTCCCTGACCATTGCCGGATCTACGACAAAGCCAAACTGGTGTTCTGTCAGCGAATCCGTAAACGCCTTTGTCAGATCAACATGCGAATTCACCGCTTCAAACGCGGTCAGATTCGAACGTCTTGCAACGGATTTATAAAGCGTCGGTGCTGCCGCTGATGACAAAAAGGATGCCAATAACGTAGCAACAACATATCCGATCGCCATTACAAGCACCTTTGTCGCGCCGCGTTTTGCATTTGAGAACAGCACATATCCTGCCAATATCACAACAATTCCGTCAAATAACCACCAAAGCCCACTGTTCATCCTGTTTATCCTCCTGTTCTCCCGCAGCCGAATGCTTGCCCTATCCGATCCTGCGGCAGAATTATTCTGTTTCCGGTTTTTTGTATTCGATCTTGTCGATATGATCGTAACTGCACAGGAACAGCTCATTCCCGATCATTTGGAATTTCTCATAACTGTCTGAAACCGGTGTTGTCTGAAGCAATGTACCTGCGTAATCCAGTGTCTCAAAATGATTGCGAAGCTGGATCAATATGGATTGTTCGTTTTCCAGAATATCAATATCTTTTATATCCTTATCATAGTCCTGCTCAATCGGCATATCTGCTGATCCGTCCAGTATGACCACCGATTTGCTCCGGCGTTCATCGTTGCTCAAAACCAAAGCTGCTGTTCCGTTTTTGCAGACTCCGCATTTCAGTTCATCCGGATATACATATCTGCTCGTCACTTTACCCACAACATTCAGATAACAGCTTTGCTTATCTCCGAGAACAAACGAACCGCCGTCTATTGTATTATATACCGAAATCGCCAGCATGTCAAGTGGTTCACTCTCCCAAAGCTCACCTTTCTGCGTAAAACTGTAAGAATGGATCACCGATTGCAGAGAACCTTCCGAGGCTTCGATGCTCGCTGCAAAACAGCCAAGGTCATCCTCATGAAAAGCGACATCAACAAGCCGTTCGACGCAGCTTCGCTCATAGATCTGCTGCCCCTTCTGGTTGAACACCACCATCTTGCAGGCGCAGCTCTCCGCGGATGTCACCAGCACGATCTGTCCGTTTTCGGAGATCCTGCCGAACACGATCGGATCTGCGACTGTTTTCTCAAAATGCGTTTTCTGTACTGTTTCCAGCCGGAACCGCGTGCCGCCGCTTTCATAGACCAGCGCATATTCCCCTGCCGTTTGCAGCATCGCACTGCCGTATGTATGCTGCCGCACAGACAGCAATGTGCCGTCCGTATCATAAACATGCAAATAGGAATCGCTCAGCACCATCAGCTTATCGCTTGCTGTGCCTGTCTGATAATCTGCGCCGCCTATGACATAAAGCGGGAAATTACCGTCCGTTTCACCGAACGCACCCTGCCTGTGATTCTCGTGCTTCGTGCCGATCGTTTCCAGTTTCGGCATCCAGTTGTCACGCCGCTGATACAGAATCAGTATCGTCACCGCCAGCAGCAGCATCCAGAAGGTTTGCTGTAATACTTTCCGACGCTTCTTTCGCTTGCGCATCGCATAAATATCTTTTGCGCTTTTCGTCGGCTTCCCTTTTTTCGGGCTTTTCGCCGTCCTGACGGTTTTTGCTGCATTCGGCTGCTTTTCGCCTGACTTGCTCTCTGCTTTGACAGCAGTTTTTTTCGCCATTTTCATTGCGTCCTTTCTGTATATTCAGGAATGCGCTTTCTTCTCTCTCACATTTCATTCGTAAAATACGCGGTTTAAGTATAATCCGTGTGCCATGGCAGTTCTGCCTGCCGCCAGCCGGTTCTTTGCTGCCAGGATCTGCGGCATCGCATCCGGCGGGAATACCCCTTCATTGATATCCAGCAGCGTTCCCACCAGAATCCGTACCATATTATACAGGAATCCGTCGCCGCTGATCCGCAGGCTGACTGCATCGCCTTCGCGCTCTGCACAAACTGCGTAGATCGTGCGGATACAGTTCGTTTCCGGCGTTGCCTGCGCACAGAAGCTGTGAAAATCATGCGTGCCCACAACTGCCTGTGCCGCTTCCCGCATCAGGTCGACATCCAGCGGTCTGCGGTAATGATATGCAAGATCCGTCAGGAACGGGCTCTTGCTCTCACTGGCATGGATCCGGTATAAGTATTCCTTGCCCTTGCAGTCAAACCGTGCATGAAAATCTGCCGGCGCATCTTCACAGCCAAGCACCGAAATATCATCCGGCAGATAGCCGTTCAGTGCACGCACCAGATTCTTGCAGCGGATCTCCCGTTCTGTGTGCAGATGCAGCACAAATTCATTCGCATGCACGCCGGTATCCGTGCGGGAACAGCCGTAAACGGTCGTTTGTCCGTTCAATACCCGCGAAAGCTGCTTCTCCAGCTCGCCTTGTATTGTGACCGCATTCGGCTGCCGCTGAAATCCGTGATACCGTGTGCCGCGATATGCGATTGTCATTTTAAGCGTCCGCATGCGCTGTCTCCTTCACTTTTTCGCCTTTTCGCCGACGGTTCTGCATCACGATCAGCCAAATGTATCCCGCCAGTGCGCCCGTACTGACGATCACGCCTGCAATCAATCCCCGCGGGATAAACCGCAGCTTCACTGTGTGATCGCCGGCTTTCAACGGTATGCCTGTCATCGCATCCAGCACCGGCTGGATCTCCGCAGGCGCTCCGTCAACCTCTGCCTTCCATCCCTTGTCATACGGAATGGAAAGATACAGCAGGGAATCTTCATCTGCATGTACCGTTCCGGTCAGCCTGCTGTCTGCAAATTCCGTGACGGTGAACGGATTGCGCGTCAGGATCTCGTAACCGCGTTTAAATACGTCTTCGTCGATCTGATACAAGGTAATTCTGTAATCGACCTCGGTTTCAGATAAAAAACCGACCTTCACCTCGATCGTCTGTCCGGCTTCCACATAACCGATCGACTGTACAAATTGCTGTACCTGGAAATCTGTGCCGAAATTATACATCGCACGTTCTTCATCCTCAACAAGGCTGGTCAGTCTTGCTAAACTCAACGGTTTCTGTTCATCTAATGTCTTCTGAAGATTATTATTAAGTGAACAATACCAAATGCCGTCTTTTTCGGTTTTCAGTTTGTAACTGACAGTCGGGTGCAGCACGATGCTGTCATCTATGATGGGATCTGTTTCCACATGCTGATACTGACCGTTTTCGTTTATCTGCACATCTCTTATCATCGAGATCTCCGGCTGATAACTGACCGCATACGGGTCCTCGATTCCGGTCAATTCCCGGAACAGCCGGTTCTGTACGTCCATCAGCTGAAAATCCTGCTGCCCTGCAACCGGAACATCCTTTGCAATACAAAATCCCGGATATGTTGCATAATCTGACTCATATGCTGCTGCGATCTTTTCCGCATCCGAATCTTCTGCATCC
>DMBA01000125.1 GCA_003446315.1 Ruminococcus sp.
GTTGTGAAGTATGCGCCGATGGGTGACCCGGTCGAATTGGAACTGCATGGATATGCGCTGACGCTCCGGCTTGCGGATGCGGAGCAGATCACTGTGCAGCCGGTAGAAAAAAAGCAGAAACAAAAGGCAGAAAAGCGCGGAAAGCAGCGGAAAGAGCATCCCGGACTTGGCGAGGGCGGCAGATTCCATCAAAAGGAAGATGAGCACCCGCTGCCGGAAGGAACGGTCTTGCGGTTTGCACTGGTCGGCAATCAGAACAGCGGCAAAACAACGCTTTTTAACCGGCTGACGGGTTCGAATCAGCATGTGGGCAATTTCCCCGGCGTGACGGTTGACCGGAAAGACGGTGCGATCAAGGGGCATCCGGACACATTGATTACGGATCTGCCCGGTATTTATTCGATGTCGCCTTACAGCAGCGAGGAGCTTGTCTCGCGTGATTTCGTCCTGAAGGAGAAACCGCATGCGATCATCAATATTGTCGATGCAACGAATATAGAGCGCAATCTGTATTTGACGATGCAGCTTCTGGAAATGGAGATTCCGATGGTTGTCGCCGTCAATATGATGGATGAACTGACAGCGAACGGCGGCAGCATTGACATCAACCAGATGGAAGAAATGCTGGGCGTGCCGGTTGTCCCGATCTCGGCAGCAAAGAATTCCGGCATTGAAGAACTGGTTGAGCACGCCATGCATATCGCGTATTATCAGGAAAAACCGGTGCAGCAGGATTTCTGTGAGAAATCGGAAAACGGCGGCGCAGTGCACCGATGTCTGCACGGTGTCAGCCACCTTCTGGAAGATCATGCAGAGAAAGCCGGCTTGCCGCTGATGTTTGCAGCGGGGAAGGCGATCGAGGGCGATGCGCTCATCCAAAAGCAGCTTGATCTGGATGAAAACGAGCAAAAAATGCTGGAACACATCGTCGTGCAAATGGAAAAGGAGCGCGGTCTGGATCGCAGTGCAGCGATTGCAGACATGCGGTTTGCGTATATCCGGCGCGTGACGGCAGACACAGTCACGAAGCCGCATGTAAGCAAGGAACAGGTGCGCAGCCGGCAGATCGACCGGTTCCTGACAGGCAAGTACACGGCAATTCCGGCGTTTATCGGCATCATGGCGCTGGTTTTCTGGCTGACCTTCAATGTGATCGGCGCATGGCTGCAAGGCTTGCTGGAAACCGGCATTGAAATGCTGACGGAGTGGACAGATGCCGCATTGACGCAAGCGGGAACGAATCCGGTCATTCACAGTTTATTGATCGACGGCGTGTTTGCAGGTGTCGGAAGCGTATTGAGTTTTTTGCCGATTATCGTGACATTATTCTTCTTTCTTTCGATGCTGGAAGACAGCGGATACATCGCCCGTGTTGCATTTTTCATGGATAAGATGCTGCGCAAGATCGGGCTTTCCGGCAGAAGCATTGTGCCGATGCTGATCGGTTTCGGCTGCACGGTACCGGCAGTGATGGCGACCCGCACGCTGCCGAGTGAGCGCGACCGCAAGATGACGATTCTGCTGACACCGTTCATGAGCTGCACCGCAAAACTGCCGATCTACGCATTTTTCGTGAGTGCATTTTTCCCGAAGCACGGCGCATTGATTATGATTGCGATGTATGTGCTGGGCATCATAGCGGGCATTCTGGCAGCATTGCTGTATAAGAATGTGCTGTTTCAGGGCGAGGCAGTCCCGTTTGTCATGGAATTGCCGAATTACCGGCTGCCGGCAGCGAGAAATGTCATTCAGCTTTTGTGGGAAAAGGCGAAAGATTTCCTGCAAAGAGCATTTTCGGTTATTCTGATCGCAACGATCGTGATTTGGTTCTTGCAGAGCTTTGATCCGCAGTTGAAGATGACCGATGATGCAGGCAACAGCATTCTGGCGATGGTTGCAGGCTGGCTGGTGCCGCTGATGAAACCGGTCGGGCTGGGCGACTGGCGCATTTGTGTATCCCTTTTCACGGGATTTCTGGCAAAAGAAAGTGTTGTATCCACGCTGGAGATTCTGTTTGGCAGCAATGTGCAGGGAGCCATGACATCGCTTTCAGCGGCAGCATTGCTGGTATTTTCGCTGTTATATACGCCATGTGCAGCAGCGATTGCAGCGGTGAAGCGGGAGCTTGGCTCGAAGTGGGCGGTATTTGTTGTTGTATTCCAATGCGCAGCCGCATGGTTCGGCGCGTTGCTGGTACATTTGATCGGTACGCTGATTGGAGTGTAAGCGAATGAATTGGATTGATATTGTGCTGCTGCTGCTGATCGCTGCGGCGGTGATCCGTGCAGTGATCGTATGGCGGCGCAGCCGGAAAAACGGCGGATGCGGGTGCGGCTGTGCGGGATGTACAGGCGGAACATGTGCACGCAGCAGCGAAACGCAGTCTGAAAAAGAGAAATCATAAAGAAACCACCGTATCAGCGTGAAATCTGATACGGTGGTTTGCGTTTGTCGGAAAACTACAAAATAAAAGTTTCGCTCAAGCCTTTTCAAAGGCTTGCGGAGTCCAGAGGCAGCGCCCCTCGTAGCCACAAATCGCAAAAACGACCTGTATACGCGAAATCCTCGCATCATCGAAAGAAAAGCGATGATTCTTCTGAAAAAAATTCCGTATTCAG